>NZ_RZSF01000006.1:0-56741 GCF_004023325.1 Mesorhizobium sp. M1A.F.Ca.ET.072.01.1.1
TGCAATATCTGCGCGTCATCTTCGTTTCGGTGACGGCGGCGCTCGTCGCCAAGATGTGGGTCGACACGTCGGGCGTCGAAGTGCCGCCCATCATCTGGTTTCCGCCGATCGATCCATTGGCCTTTGGCGCCACCCTTGGCATCGCGGTCGTCGGCGGCCTGCTCGGCAAGCTGCTCAGACTGCCCTCGCCCTTCTTCCTTGGCACCTTCATCTTTGGCGCGGTAATCCATCTCGGCTTCAGCGTGCCGATGCAATTGCCGCCCTGGCTGCTGGCCGTCAGCTACGCCATTGTCGGCTGGTCGATCGGGCTGAACTTCACCCGGCCGATCCTGCGCCACGCGGCACGCGCCCTGCCGCAGATCATCGCCTCGATCGTAGCGCTGATCGCCTTCTGCGGCGGCATGGCTTTCGTCATCAGCCGCGTGCTCGGCATCGATCCGCTGACCGCCTATCTGGCGACCAGCCCCGGCGGCATGGACAGCGTCGCCATCATCGCCGCCGCCGCGCAGAACGTCGACATCTCCTTCGTCATGGCGCTGCAATCGGCCCGTTTCCTCGTCGTGCTGCTTGTTGGGCCAAGCGTCGCCAAGCTTGTGGCGCGAAACGTCAGGGACTGATCCGCGCTAACCAAGTGCATGGAGAAGCAGAGGAATTGGCCATGAACCGTCGTTTGAATGCTGTCGATCTCTCTGGCCGCGTCGGGGTCGTGACGGGCGGCGCGCAAGGCATCGGCCTTGCGGTCGCCCGACGCCTGCTGTCGTCGGGCGCAAGCGTCGCCATCTGGGACATCGACCAGGCCGCGATGGCGAGCGCTGTGGCCGAGCTTGCTCCCTTGGGCCGGGTCGAAGCCTTGCTTTGCGACCAGTCGCAGATCGAGGCCGTCGACCGCGCCGCCATCGAGACCGAGCAGGCGCTCGGGCCTGTCGATCTCCTTGTCAACAATGCCGGCATTGCCGGGCCAGCCGCGACCGTGGTGGACTATGACCCCGCCGCCTGGCGGCAGATCATCGAAATCGACCTCAACGGCGTCTTTTACTGCTGCCGACGCCTGGTGCCCGGCATGATCGCGCACAACTATGGCCGCATCGTCAATGTCGCTTCGGTGGCCGGCAAGGAAGGCAATCCCAACGCCGCCGCCTATTCGGCCGCCAAAGCCGGCGTGCTTGCGCTGACCAAGTCGCTCGGCAAGGAACTCGCCGGCCTCGACATCGCCGTCAACGCGTTGACCCCCTCGCCCGCCCGCACCCGTATCCTCGAACAGCTCACCGAGGCCCAGGTGACCTATATGCTCAGCAAGGTGCCGCGCGGTCGATTCGTCGAGGTGGAGGAGGCTGCGGCCATGGTCGCCTTCATGCTGTCGGACGAGAATTCCTTCACCACTGGCGCCACCTTCGATCTGTCCGGCGGGCGCGCGACCTACTGAGCGAGGATCGCGACAGCGCGCCCACGCCGCCATTCCACATGGCCCGAGGTGGCGGCCAACCCCGCGACGCGCATCAAAAGGGATTGTACGCCGATACTGTCGGATTGGTTCCAGCGCGCGGTCTGCTCGCGTCCGCGGAAGGAACGGCCCCAATCGGTGAGCAAGGCATCGGCGGTGAGGGTTCGAGAAAGGCCCCGGGTCGCCGGCATTGGTGGCTTCGACAAGCGGCGGATCGGGTCGGGCGCGGTCATCAGTCGATCCTGTGCATCAGGTCGTCATCGAGCCAGCGGCCAAAGAAATAGACGAGTTGCTTGTGCCACCACGGCCAGTCGTGGCTGACGTCGCCGCCCCAATAGTCGACCCAGGCCGCAATGGATTTCTCGCGCAGCACCTGCTCCAGTTCGCGCGTTTCGACGAGCATTCGTTCTTCCCAGGCGCCCTGCCCGCAGCAGAAGATCAGCCTCAGCGCCCTCAGCCGCCCGAGCAGCTTCTGGTCGACGATGCCCGGCAGATAGTCGAGCGGCGAATTGTAGAAGATGCTGCCCTCCAGCGCCCGACCGAAAAAGTCGCGGGTCGAATAGACGCCGGATAGCGAGATCACGCCGCTCGCCAGCTCCGGAAAGCGGAACACGAAATTCGACGAGTGGTAGCCGCCCATCGAGCAGCCGCAGAACAGCGGCTTGAGGGCGCGTCCGCCATTGGCCTTGGCGGCAACCGCCTGCAGCTCCGGCAGCGCCTCCTCGCGCACATAGCGGAAATAGGCTTCGTGGCGGGCGATGCGACTGATGGGATCGCCATGCTTGTCGAAGAAGGATTCCGAATCGATGCCGTCGAGCGTGAACAGCTGGATGCGGCCGGTGTCGACGAATTCGGCGAGTGCTGCGACGCCTCCCGAATCCTCGAACTGGTAAAAACGCCCCTGCGAGGTGGGAAACACCACCACCGGCCGCCCGGCATGGCCGTAGCGCTTGTATTCCATGTCGCGGCCGAGATTGCGGGCATGGGCCTTGTGATAGGAGACGTCCATCGGCTCACGCCTTTTCCGCGTGGATATAGTCAACCGCCTGACGCAGCGCCTTCTGGTCCTTCGAGCGCATCTGGTAGGCGTAGTTCCCCATGGCGCGGCTGAAAACCTCTTCGATGGCCTGATGGTGGACGATCTTGTCGCCGTAGGCGGCTAGCACGTCCTCATGGCTGTGCAAATAGTCGAGGTGCCGCTTGCGGCTGGCATAGGCCGTGAAATACTTGCCCTTGTAGGGCCCGCCGGCCACGTCCTTCACCACCATGTTGGCCCATTCGGCATAGACGTCGATGTCGAAGGTGTAGTTGATCGCATCCGTCATCCAGGCGCCTGGCGGCCGCATGTTGACCTCCAGCGCAATGATGCGCTTGTCCCTGGTCTCGAACAGTTCGATGTGGAAGAAGCGCTCGCGTACGTCGAACGCCATGAGGATCTTGCGGCCTGCCTCCTCGACCCCGGGCGTGATCTCGGGGAAGCAGGTGTAGCTCATATGGCGGTCGCGGTTGACCACCTCCATGACGCTCTGGTCGTAGCGGTGGCTCGCCGCCAGCACCACCTCACCGTCGCGGTTGACAAGCCCGTCGAAGGTTACCACCAGCCCCTCGATGAACTGCTCCATGACGAAGGTCACGCCTTCGGGCTTGTCCTTGAAGAACTGGTCGAGCTCCTTCGCGTTGGAGATCTTGAACGTGTTCGAGGCGCCGGAGCCCGAATCCGGTTTCACCACCACCGGATAGCCGACCCGGCGGATGAAGGTCATGGCGCCGGCGCGATCGGAGCATTTGCGTTGCGGGATTGTCTCGACGCCGCTCTTGCGGAAGAAGGCCCGCATGCGGCTCTTGCGCTTCAAGTTCTTCACGAAGTCGAGCTTGGTGCCGAAGATGTTGAAGTCGGTGCGGATATTGGCCTCGAGCTCCAGCCAGTGCTCGTTCAACGACTCGAAGCGGTCGATGCGGCCCCATTTGTGGATGAAATGGCCCATCGCCCGGAATACGGCATCGTAGTTCTCCATGTCCGCGACCCGATAATATTCCGAAAGCGCCGCCTTGAGCTTGCTGCTCAGCGTCTCATAGGGCGCGTCGCCGATGCCGAGCACGGTGGCGCCGGCCTTCTTCAGCCGGTCGCAGAAGTCGGCGCCGTTGGCCGGAAAATGCGGCGAGAAGAACACGAAATTCATGCACGACCTCCCCCTCGGATCAGGTCCTCCGGAAGCGAGTGTGGCGCATTTGGCCGATGCGGGGAAGAGCCGCGCCAAGGCATGCCGCGCAAAACTGTGCAGCGGTTTTGGGAAGACGATATGCATGAAACCAAAGACTTAAAGCCCCCGGCACTTGCCTCCGGATGCCCGCTCCTGTAAGAGAGCCGGCATGACCACGCGCACCCGCTCCGTCGCTTCTCCTCGCCCCGGCTTTGCCGGTGAGACCGTGCGCGCGCTTGCTTCGACCCTGCTCCTTCTCGGCCTTATTGGCGATCGCCGGGTTCGCTGAAGGAGCGCCCGGCGGTCGAAAACCGCCGCTTTGGGCGCCTGCTCCTTGGCTAGATTGGCAAGTCACATCAAGCGAACGAAACTCTTTGGTAAGGCGCCGCTCGGCACCGATCCGCCTGAAGGCGGTCCCACGAGCCGCCGGGAGAAACGACGATGAATAGAAGAGAAGCAATCCGCGCCGGCGAGGCCGAAACGGGCGCGCAAGCGCCCGGCCACATGGCCGATGCCGCCCGCAAATATCAGCCCTACCCGACCGTCAACCTCGCCGATCGCACCTGGCCGTCCAAGGTGATCGACAAGGCGCCGATCTGGTGCTCGGTCGACCTGCGCGACGGCAACCAGGCGCTGATCGACCCGATGGGCCATGAGCGCAAGGCGCGCATGTTCGCGCTGCTGCTCGACATGGGCTTCAAGGAGATCGAGATCGGCTTCCCGTCGGCCTCGCAGACCGACTTCGACTTTGCCCGCTGGTGCGTCGAGGAGGGCGGCGTGCCCAAGGACGTGTCGCTGCAGGTTCTGGTGCAGTGCCGGCCCGAGCTGATCACGCGGACCTTCGAGGCGCTCGAGGGCGCCCACCGCCCGATCGTGCATTTCTACAACTCGACCAGCGAGCTGCAGCGCCGCGTCGTCTTCGAAAAGGACGTCGCCGGCATCAAGCGCATCGCCACGGATGCCGCCAAGATGATCACCGACATGGCCGCCAAGGCCGGCGGCGGCTTCCGTTTCGAATATTCGCCGGAGAGCTTCACCGGTACCGAGCTCGAGGTCGCGCTGGAGATCTGCAACGCCGTCACCGAGATCGTGAAACCGACGGCCGACAACAAGCTGATCGTCAACCTGCCGTCGACGGTCGAGATGTCGACGCCCAACGTCTACGCCGACCGCATCGAGTGGATGTGCCGCAATCTCGACAACCGCGACAAGCTGATCATCTCGCTGCATCCGCACAACGACCGCGGCACCGGCATCGCCACCACCGAGCTTGGCCTGATGGCCGGCGCCGACCGCGTCGAGGGCACGCTGTTCGGCAATGGCGAGCGGACCGGCAATGTCGACATCGTGACGCTGGCGCTCAACATGTACACGCAAGGCGTCGATCCCGAGCTGGACTGCTCCGACATCAACCGGATGAAGGACGTCTACGAATATTCGAACCAGCTGAAGATCCCGGAACGCCACCCCTATGTCGGCGAGCTCGTCTACACCGCTTTCTCCGGCTCGCACCAGGATGCCATCAACAAGGGCATGAAGGCGCTGCGCAAAGCCAACACGCCGGTGTGGGAAGTGCCCTACCTGCCGATCGACCCCGCTGATGTCGGCCGCACCTATGAGGCGATCATCCGCATCAACTCGCAGTCGGGCAAGGGCGGCATCGCCTACGTGCTGCAGGCCGACTATGGCCTCAATCTGCCGCGCAACCTGCAGATCGAGTTCAGCCAGGACATCCAGGCGATCACCGACGCCGAAGGCAAGGAAGTGCCGGCCAAGCGCATCCACGAGCGCTTCCTCGAAGCCTATGTCGACCAGCCCGGCGCCAGGCTGAAATTCCTCGACCATCGCACCTATCCGGACACTGGGGTAAAGGGCCGTCGCGTGGTCGAGGCGGAGATCCTCGACAACGGCAAGGAAGTCACCATCACCGGCACCGGTACCGGCCCGATCGACGGCTTCGTCGATGCGCTTTCGCGCCATATCGGCGTCGACATGTCGGTGCTCGACTATTCCGAACATTCCTTGCAGCGCGGCTCGAACGCCTCGGCCATTTCCTATGTCGAGATGGAATATCCGGGCGGCAAGCTGTTCGGCGCAGGCATAAACACCAACATCGTCGCCGCCTCGCTGGAGGCCGTGGTCTCGGCCGCCAACCGCATCCTGGGCCGCAAGCCCGCCTGATTGTTCGATTGATAAAGCGTGGCCCGTTCATCGGACGTGCCACGCTTCATGGCAGGCGCGAGCCGCGTTCAAATTCGTTAACCGGCCGGTAAATTTCCCGTGGCTTACGCGATCACATAACAGAAGGTTCCTTGTGCGCTGGAGCGCGCGCTATATTATCGCGCCCTAACCTGTGCCGACTCTGAAAGGTCCGACACTTGGAGCCTGCCACGCCTGCCGCCCCCGCAGTGCGCGAGACATTGGAGCGACTGCTTGCCAGCGAAACGTTCGGACGATCCGAGCGGGCCCGCAGGCTGTTACGCTATCTCGTCGAACGTGAGCAGGCAGGCGAAGCCGACCGGCTGAAGGGTGTATCCATTGCCATGGATGTCTTCGGCAAGGACGGCGATTTCGACGGATCGACCGACGCGGTCGTCAGGGTCCAGGCGGGGCGGCTGCGCGAGCTTTTGGATCAATATTTCGCCAGCGAAGGTATTGGCGAGCCGGTGCGCATCGCCATTCCGCGCGGCGGCTATGTGCCTTCCTACGAGCTGAACGCCATACGGCTCCCAGCCGACGCCGAACCCGCGGATGCCGCCCCGATCGCCCGGCCATCCAAGCATTTCGAGAAGCCCGAGGCCGCCGCCGCTCCGGTCGACGCCGTGCCGCTGACGACGACCCCGGCACCGACCGAATCCGCGTCATTGCTGACGCGCCAGTTGCGGTTCTTCTGGGCCGCCATGGTGCTGGTCATCGCCATGCTGGGTATCCTTGTCGTCCGCCAGGGGAACGCCTTTCTTCGTGGTGACGACGCGGCCGCGCCGGTCGAAGTCGAAACGGCAGGCGCGACCGGCAGCGTCGCTTCCCAAACGTTCGACGGCCTGCCTTTGATCTACTTGGCCATCAAAGCCGACGGACCCGAGGCGGCCCGTGTTGCTTCCTCGCTGCGCGCCGGTCTCGCCGGCTTCGATACGATAGACTTCATCGGACGCGACGCCGACTCTAGGCGCAACCGTTCCGCCGATCCGATCAGCTTCGTTTTCGATCTTATCCCCGGGACAGCCGCCGGCGACGTCATGATCGAGCTGCAGAGCGTCGCGACGGGACGGGTTCTCCTGTCACGCAACCTGACACCGGCCGAAAGCGCGCCTGGTGCGGTCGAAAGCAACATCGCCAATCTCCTGACCTCTACCGTCCCCGCTTCGGGCGCTATCTACAGCTATATCGACCAGAGCGATATCCGGACCAGCCAGATAGGATGTCTGGTGCTCGACGACCTCTACTATCTCGACCAGAGCGCCAAGGCGCACGAAGCTGCGTATCGCTGTCTGGAGAAGCTGGTCAGGGAAAGCACCAAATCATCGCTCGTCTACTCGGAACTGGCTTCCCTGCAACTGGAAGCCGTCAACAACCGCTACGCCTATCCGCCCGGCGCAACGGTCGAGCAGGCCATGTCGTTTGCCCACCGCGCCATTCAGATGGCACCGATGAGCCCGCACGCGCATCGCGCCTATGGCTACCTCAACTCGCGCCTCGGCAACACCGACGAAGCGATCCGCTGGATGCGCAAGGCTTATGAGCTCAACCCCTACGATCTCGGCATGGCCGCCGCTTATGGCTATGGCCTGATCTTCGCTGGCAGATACCAGGAAGGGACGCCGATCCTGGGCCATGCCGTCGAGGCCTTCGGCGGTCATCCGACCTGGTGGGACTATGGCCTGTTTGTCGGAGCCTTCATGCAAGGCGACACCCAGAGGGCAGCGATTGCCAGCGAGTCGCTGCGGACCACCGCGTCCAAGTCGCATTATTTGGCGGCACGCCTGATCGGCGCCAAGATCTCAGGCCGCGACAAGCTCGCAAACGAATTGGCGAACGAGCTCACGGCCGAATTCCCGAAATTCGCCGCCAATCCGCGCGCCACTTTTGTTGACAGGAAGTACCCCGCCGATCTCATCGACCGGCTGGTGCAATCCTTGCGCTCTGCGGGCATCGGCAATCCGAGCTGAGCGAACGTGGAGCATTCGCTGACGCGTGCGAGCCTGTTGAATTCGCTCGCCGGATCTGCTCGGCACAGCGGGCGTCGACACTCAACGAGTCTTAGGCCTGCTTACGCGTTCGATTGGGGCGCGCACGGCGAATTCGCGAAGATTTTACTGGCTATCGACCTGCTCAGGGAGCAATTCAGCCACAATCTTGAATTGCCCCTCATACTGCTTCACAGCCAACAATCTCGATGTTTAACTCTCTTCACGTCGCCGAAAGCGGTGCTGGCTCGAAGACGATCGTCTTTCTGCACGGCTTCGGCGCTTGCCATTCGATCTGGCGCGACGTGATTGCGGGATTGACGCCCGATGTGAGGACACTGGCCTACGACCTGCCGGGCCACGGAAACTCCCTGGAGTGCCAGGCGGCAGGAGTCAAGCAGGCCGCTGGGGTTATCCTGACCGATCTGGGCAAGCGCCGCCTGGGCAAAGTTCACGTCGTCGGCCATTCCATGGGCGGCGCGATCGCGACATTGATGGCATCTGCCGATCCCGAAAGGGTGGCCTCGCTGACCTTGCTGGCGCCCGGCGGCTTCGGCCCCGAGATCAACGGTCCGTTGCTGCGGCGCTATGCGGCCGCGGCCGATCGAGATGAGATCCGCGCCTGTCTTGCCGCCATGTCGGGGCCGCAAAGTTCTCCTCCTCAACACGTGGTGGAGGCGCTGTGCGGCATGCGCAAACGGCCGGGCCAGTTGCGGACCCTCGTCGGTGCTGCAGCCGTGATCACCAGGGAAGACCGACAAGGTATCATCCCGAGCGAACGGCTGGAAACCCTGAGCATGCCGGTGATGGTGCTTTGGGGAACGGACGATCCCGTCCTGCCCGTCGCCCAGGCCGAGGACTTGCCGCCGCGTTTCCACCTGCACCACGTGCTGGAGGCGGGCCACATGCTGGTCGAGGAGGCGCCTGACCTGATTGCAGAGGCCGTGCGCCGCAACACGCGTCGCCGCAGCAGAATCCAGAGACCGGTGTTCAGCGCAGCCGCAAGCTGAGCCCATCTCGCAGTGCATTTTGCCGGCGACTGTGTTAACTCGCTGTTTACCAACAGCGAGGCAGCGCCATGAAGGATGCAGGCGACAAAATCACCCCGATCGAGCCATCGCGAAAGCTCGCGGACGCGATCCGCGACGTCAAGAACGCCTTCGCCGACCGCGATGATGTGGTGGTCGACATGCGCGAGGCGCACCGCATGCGGCTCGAGTTGCTGGCCGCGGAGCTCGCCCCCGTTTTCGCCGACGTGCCGGCGGATATCGACAATTTCGACTTCGCCGTCTCCTCCGGCCTGCAGCCGCGGCTGTGGGTCGATGCCGTGAGCCATGTCGCCATGGGGCGGGATCGCCGCACCTTCCGCTTCCTTAAGGACACGCGCATCGGCCGCGTGGTGCTGGCCGAATCGACCGACATGAAGCCCGTCGCCGATGCCGTTACGCGATACGTGGCCGAGCGTGTCGTCGAGCGGCAGCGGATGATGGAAGGCGCGGTCGAGAGCGCGGTGACTGGCCTGCATCGAGCCGAGGTCCGGGAAGCCGAGCCGCCCTTGCAGGCTGCAACGCGCCGCAACGGCTGGACGACCTTCTTCGCCGGCCTTGGCTTGATCGCCGCCGGCGCCCTGGTCGGCCTGGCGGTATCGCTGGTGCTGTTCTGGGACCGCATCGCCCAGATGAAGATCAGCTTCTGACGACGGGCTCGCGCACCACCGGCATATCGGCACCGAGCTCGATCACCTGAATGTCCGACGGCGGCAGTGCCGGACCGGTCAGGCCGCGCCGTGTCAGGCGGATGGACCAACCACCTTTTTTTCCGCCGATCTCGAACAGATTGTACTGAGCGGCGGGATGATCGCCGCCCGGCGCCTGGCCGGCGGCGGCCACGCCGACCACCGGCACCTTGGCGCCGCGCGGACCGATGGTGAACAGCGAAGGCAAGTGCGAGTGGCCGTGCAGCACAAGCTCGGCGCCATACCGGCGAATGACTTTGTGGAAGCGCGCGATACCGAACAGCCGCTTATGCTGCGAGACCGCGCCACGCACCGGCGGATGATGGATCATGATGGCGCGAAACAGCCCCTGTCTGGCCGTCGCGTCGAGGATGTTGCCGAGCCGCTCCGCCTGGCCCTCCATGAAGAAGCCGTTGGCCATGAAGGGCGCCGTGGCCCGCGCCGTCGTGACGCCGATCAGAGCGACATCACCGCGAACCCGCAAATAGGGAAAGGAATTACGGTCGATTGGGCTGTTGATGCCGTCGCCCGTCATCCACGGCGCCCATGACCGGCAGACCTTGTCGAAGGCGCCCGGCACATAGGCATCGTGATTGCCCGGCACCACGGATACGTCATTCGCAGAGCCCAGCGTCTCCAGCCAATGTTTCGCCATCTCGATCTCGCCATCGAGCGCCAGGTTGACGAGATCGCCGGTGACCGCGAGGTGGTCGGGGGCGTTGGCTTTGATATCGCCGACAATCGTGTCGATCACCGCATCGTGCATATGACGGCGGCGGTTGCGCTGCCAGTTGACGTAACCCAGCACGCGCTTGGACGCGAGATCGCGATAGGTTACATCGGGCAGCGGCCCCAGATGGACATCGGAAATATGTGCAAGCCTGAGCATAGCCCCTTCTTAAGCGACCCGGTCCGGGCTTTCTACTCAACGTTTCCTGTCCGCTCGCGGTTTCGTGGATGACTGGCGCCGATCCGGAACAGGCGTTCCGCCAGACCGGCTGGGCGGGACTGCGGGCAAGGCTGTTCCATCTCTATTTCCTGCTGCGGCGCCCGATGACGCTTGGCGTGCGCGGCTTGATCTACGACCGCGCATCCAACTCCGTCTTCCTCATCCGCCACACCTATGTTCCGGGCTGGCAGTTGCCTGGCGGCGGCGTCGAGGTCGGCGAGACGCTTGTCGAGGCGCTGGCGCGCGAGCTCGCCGAGGAGGGCAACATCGCGTTGACGGCTCCGCCGGTGCTGAGATCGATGCACTTCAACCGTCGCGCCAGCACACGCGACCACGTCGGCCTCTATCTGGTCGAAGCCTTCAACCAGACGGCGCCGAAATCGGCGGACCATGAGATCGCCGAGGCCGCGTTCTTTCCGCTCGACCGTTTGCCGGCAGATGCGACGCCGGCGACGCGACGTCGGAATGCCGAAATTTTCGGCGGCGAGCAGGTCTCGGCCTACTGGTAACTCATGCCGCCTTCCTGAACCGGCCGCGATCATGTGGCGCGGCATAGTCGAGTTCAGGTCCCACCGGGATGATCCCCGTCGGATTGATCGATTTGTGGCTGCCGTAGTAATGCGACTTGATGTGATGCAGGCTGACCGTGCCTGACACGCCAGGCACCTGGTAGAGGTCGCGCAGATAGTTCGACAGGTTCGGATAGTCGGCGACCCGGCGCAGATTGCATTTGAAGTGGCCGACATAGACTGGATCGAAGCGCACCAGCGTGGTGAAGAGCCGCCAGTCGGCCTCGGTGATCCGCTCGCCGACAAGATAGCGCTGCTTTGACAGCCGCTCTTCCAACGTGTCGAGTGCGGCGAACAGCTCGCCGAACGCTTCCTCATAGGCTTCCTGCGAGGTGGCGAAGCCGGCGCGATAGACGCCGTTGTTGATCGCCGGATAGACCAGCGCATTGATCCTGTCGATCTCGGAACGCAACGCCTGCGGATAAAAGTCCAGGCTCGCATCACCCCATTCGTCGAAGCCGGAATTGAGCATGCGGATGATTTCTGACGACTCGTTGCTGACGATGGTTTCCTGCCTTTTGTCCCACAGCACCGGTACGGACGCGCGGCCCGAATAGCCGCGATCGGCCTTGGCATAGATCTGGTGCAGGAAGTCGAGGCCGTAGAGCGTGTCGCCGGTCGCGCCGTCCTCGGCTGTGAAGGTCCAGCCGTTCTCGCCCATGAAATGGTGCACCACGGAGACGGAGATGATGTCTTCCAGCTTCTTCAAGACGCGGAAGATCAAGGTCCGGTGCGCCCAGGGGCAGGCGAGCGAGACGTAAAGGTGATAGCGCCCGGGCTCCCCCTTGAAACCGCGTTTGCGCCCTTGCGCCGGCGCACCGTCGCGCGTCACCCAGTCGCGCCATTGCGCTTCGGCACGCACGAACCTGCCGCTGCTGTCGGCAACGGTCGAGCGGTCCTGCCATTTGCCTTCAACCAGCAATCCCATGCGAAATCTCCCTGCGGTTCCAACAGACATCTAGGCGCTTACCCGAAATCTCGAAGCCCCCAGGCGCTGAACAGTTCGTCAAACGGCGAAAAGAAAGGTGAAAAGCGCCGATTGCAGCCGGGAACAATTGATGCTAGCGGAAGCGCCCATGTTTGACTTTGCCACGATCCGGTTCGACCGACGACGAAAGGACGCCCGCGCTTGATGAAGCGCTGACTGGCGAACGCTGCCGCTTGCAGCAAACCTTTCCTCGCATACCGGAACGCAAAGACCATGAGCCTTGCCGACGTGAAATATCTGCCGGAGACCCCGGCGCACGATCCTGAAATCGAAGCCATCAACGACGAGGCCTTCGGGCCCGGCCGTTTCGTGCTGGCCGCCTATAAGATCCGCGAGGCTGGCGGGCACGACCGCTCGATGTCCTTTGTCGCCCTCAAGGGCGAGACGGTGATCGCCTCGGTGCGCATGACGCGCGTGACGGCAGGCGCCGGACGCGCCATGATGCTCGGCCCGCTTGCCGTCCGGCCCGCCTTCAAGAATCTCGGCATAGGCCGCAGGCTGGTCGCGATCGCGCTCGAAGCCGCCGCGAAGGCCGGCGCGCCTGCCGTCATGCTGGTCGGTGATGAGCCCTACTACGGGCCGCTCGGCTTCAAGCGCTTCCCGCGCGGGCAGATCACCATGCCGCGTCCGGTTGATCTCGACCGGCTGCTCCATCACGAAATCAGGCCTGGCGCGGTGGCCCGGTTAGTCGGTGAGGTCTGTCATGCTGATACGGCGCGGATTGCCGACCTGGCCCAGGTCGCGGTCCGCGCCTCGGCCAATCCGCAGTCCTCGATCGATCCGGTCATTCAGGTTGCGCCGCAGCAGCGCGCTTCGTAGCATGATCCGAAATTCTGGGAGGACGCCGGCATGACCCCGAACGGCCAGATCGCGATCGTCACTGGCGGTGGCTCCGGCCTTGGCGAAGCGACGGCGCGCGCCCTTGCCACCAAGGGCGCCAAAATAGCGATACTCGATATCGGTATCGATCGCGCGGCCAAGGTTGCCGCCGATATCGGCGGCATCGCGGTTCGATGCGATGTCAGCAGCGCAGACAGTGGCAGCGCGGCGATCGCCGAAGTGGCGGCAAAGCTCGGCGAACCGCGCATCCTGGTCAATTGCGCCGGCATTGCCATTGGAGTGAAGACGGTCGGCAAGGATGGCCCGCACCCGCTGGATCAATACCGCAAGGTGATCGAGATCAACCTGATCGGCACCTTCAACATGATCCGCCTGGTCGCCGACCGGGCGGCGAAACTCGACCCGCTCGCCGGCGGCGAACGCGGCGTCATCGTCAACACGGCGTCGGTCGCCGCCTATGACGGCCAGATCGGCCAGGCCGCCTATTCGGCGTCCAAGGGCGGCGTCGTCGGCATGACATTGCCGGTGGCGCGCGACCTGGCGCGCTCAGGCATTCGCGTCTGCACCATCGCCCCAGGGATCTTCAAGACCCCGATGATGGCCGGCATGCCGCAAGAGGTGCAGGATTCGCTCGGCGCTTCGGTGCCCTTCCCGCCTCGCCTCGGCGAGCCCTCCGAATATGCAGCACTCGCGTTCCACATCATCGAGAACCAGATGCTGAACGGCGAGACCATCCGTCTCGACGGCGCGATCCGCATGGCGCCCAAATAAAAGGAAATGAGCACGCCGCCGACAGCCGCCGACAAGACAGGACCGTTGGCTGGCCTCAGGCTGATCGAGATGGCGGGCCTCGGCCCGGTGCCGCTCGCCGCCTTGATGCTGTCGGAGATGGGCGCAGACGTCCTGCGCATCGAGCGGGCGGACGCCAAAGAGCCGCTTCTGTCCTTGCCCGAGGCCCACGACCTCGACCGCCACGGCCGCTCCATCCTCAGGCTCGACCTGAAGCGGCCGGACGGCGCGGAGCTTCTGCTGCGCCTTGCGGAAAAGGCCGACGTTCTCATCGAAGGTTTTCGCCCAGGCGTCATGGAGCGGCTGGGCCTCGGGCCTGATGTCGTGCTGGAAGGCAATCCTGCGCTGATCTACGGCCGCCTCACGGGTTTCGGCCAGGACGGGCCGCTATCGCGCCGCGCCGGTCATGACATCACCTACCTCGCCTATGCCGGCCTGCTGCATGCCGTCGGCCGGCAGGGAGCGCCGCCCGTGCCGCCGCTGAACCTTGTCGCCGACCAGGGCGGCGGCGCCATGATGCTGATCGCCGGCGTGCTGGCGGCCCTGTTCCAGCGCTCGCGCACCGGCAAAGGTCAGGTGATCGATGCCGCCATGGTCGAGGGTGCATCGATGCTCGCGGCTCCGATCCATGCCTTCATGGCGGCCGGCCTCTGGAGCGAGCGACGCGGTGAGAACCTGCTCGATTCCGGGGCCCCCTTCTACGACGTTTACGAGGCGGCGGACGGACGGCATGTCGCCATCGGCTGCCTCGAACCGCAATTCTTTGCCGAGTTCGCCCGATTGTTGCCGCTCGACCGGCGTTTTGTCGGCGGTCAATATGACAGGACATCGTGGCCCGACATGCGCGCTGCCATTGCCGCGAGAATCAGAGCGAAGACACGCGACGAGTGGGCCGAGGTGTTTGGACCGACCGACGCGTGCGTCGCTCCGGTCCTGTCGCTGACCGAAGCCAGGGATCATCCGCAGAGCCGCGCCCGGCAAAATTTTGCAAGATCGGGCGAGCTCGAACGTCCGACGCCGGCGCCGCGCTTCTCCAACGCCGCGTCGCCGCTCGCCGCGGCGCCCACGGTCGCCGACCGCCGGCATTCGGCTGTGCTGGCACGCTTCGGCATCGACGAGACTGAAATTGAAGCCCTTGTCAGGTCCGGCCTGTTTGGCCGATAGCCGGAGAGTAGAAATCAACTTATCGCGGTGAGCGCTGTGACCGAGACCAGGAAGGATGTCATCCGCGAGACCGACACCGAGGCCGTCAGGCTGGCGAAGACTCTGGTCCGCTCGGCCCGCTTCGGCGCTCTGGCGGCGATTCAGCCCGGCACCGGGGCGCCGCTGGCAAGCCGGGTCGGCGTGGCGACCGACATCGACGGCGCGCCGCTGATCCTGATCTCGATGCTGTCGGCGCATACCGGCGCGCTTCTCGCCGACCCGCGCTGCGCGCTGCTCGTCGGCGAACCCGGCAAGGGCGATCCGCTCGCCCATCCCCGCATCTCGCTAGTATGCCAGGCGCTGCGGCTGGAGCGCGGGTCGGCGGGTCACGCCCGCGCCGAACGGCGCTATCTCAACCGCAATCCGAAGGCGAAACTCTATGCCGGGCTCGGCGACTTCTCGATATTCCGGCTCGAGCCCGAGCGCGCCAGTCTCAATGGCGGCTTCGGCAAAGCCTATCTTCTGGATCGCGCCGACCTGATCGCCGGCGGCCCGATCGTCGAGGAGTTGGCGGCCAGCGAACAGTCGGCGCTTGACCACATGAATGCCGACCATCGCGATGCGCTTTGCATCTATGCGCGCCATTTCGGCCAGGCCGAAGGCGATGGCTGGATCGCCACAGGCTTCGATGCGGACGGCATGGATCTGGCCTCTCCGGATGCCACCTGCAGGGTCTTCTTCCCTCGGCCTCTCGGCACTGCCGGCGAGTTGCGGTCCGTGCTGGTCGAGATGGCCAGGGCCGGCCGCGCCGCAGGCCGGCACAGTAGCGAAAGTTAATCGTCCCGGATCGAAAGCAACTCTTGAGATTTAGGTAAAATGATCTACCTTTTGTTGCAGCGCCGATTCAGCGGCGCTCCCTGACCTGAATATCGTGGAAATCAGCCGCCATTGCCCCCATGGCAGCTGGATGAGCCAGAAAACATGGGGGATCCATGATCTCAAGCAAGCTAGTCGCCAACGCCGAATCGGCTGCCGCCTTTCTGACGCTCATGGGCAATGAAAAGCGGCTGCTGATCGTCAGCTATCTGATCGAGGGCGAAATGTCCGTCGGCGCCATCGCCGAGAAAGTCCAGTTGAGCCAGTCCGCTCTGTCGCAGCATTTGGCCAAGCTGAGAGCGCTTGATATCGTCGAGACGCGCCGCGATCGCCAGATGATCTATTATTCCTGCAACTCCGACGCGGTACGCGAGCTGCTTCGCACGCTGGAAGGCATTTTCGGCGACGGCGACCTGTCTCAGATGGCCTACAGGATGCGCCGCGCCGGGACTTGACCCGGGCTCTGCAAAGCCCCTTACCTTGCTGACGATCGTTCGCCGGCGAGATTTCTATGAACCTCATCCCTGTCGACGACCCGCGGGATCCGCGTGTCGCCGCCTATCTCGATATCCGCGAGTGCGATCTCGTCGGCCGACATGGGCGCTTCGTCGCCGAAGGCAAGGTGGTGCTGGATCTTCTGCTGTCGGCCGGACGCTTCGCGGCGGAATCGGCCCTCATTCTGGAGAACAGGCGGGCGGGCCTCGAAGGTGTCTTGCGCAAGGCGCCAGCCGACCTCCCGATCTATGTCGTAAACGGCGACGTCATGGACCGGATCGCCGGCTTCCACATGCATCGCGGCGTATTGGCGATTGGCATTCGGGGCTCTCCTCAACCGGCCGAGGTGCTGCTCGAAACCTTGCCGGCAAGCGCATTGGTCGTGGTTCTGGTCGGCATATCCAATCATGACAATATGGGCTCGATCTTCCGCAACGCCGCAGCCTTTGGCGCGGACGCCGTGCTTCTCGATCCCACCTGCTGTGATCCGCTTTACCGCAAGGCGATCCGCGTTTCGGTCGGCGCGGCGCTGAAGGTGCCCTTCGGATCCTTCGACAATGCGATGAGCTTGACCGCAACGCTTGACCGGATGGGTTTCGCCCAGTTCGCGCTCTCGCCGCGCGGCGAAACGGACATCGGCGCTGCGGAAAGAACGTCTCGGCTGGCCCTCTTTCTCGGCACGGAAGGCGAAGGCCTGCCCGAAACCCTGCTCAGTCGCCTGCGGACCGTACGGATCGGCATGGCGGAGGGATTCGACAGCCTGAACGTTGCAGCCGCATCGGCCATCGCCCTGCATCACTTCTCGAAACGATAGCGGCGCAGGACCAAGACGCTCCGCTCGCCACGGCATTCGGATCAGTTGCTTGCGTTGGCCTTCTGCAAGGCCCTGACACGGTCCGCGAGGCTGATGCCGCGCTCGCCGATATCTTGCCGCTCGTCGCGAGGTGTCGCCAAGGCCTTGGCGATCGGCGAATCCGGCCCTTCCAGCCTCATCGTCAGGTTGACGACCTCGGCTGCCAGTTCGTTCATTTGTTCGCGAAGCGCCGCACCGGCGCGCGGTGCCTCGGCTGCCTGTTCGGGCTGTGCCGTTTCGAGCGCGGCAAGATCGGTCTTGAGCCGCTTGTTCTCCCGCGCAAGCGCCGTCAGCCGCGCCTCCAGCCGCTCGCGATCGCCTTCGAGCTTGGCGATGGCATTGTCGATCCCTTGGACTTCGTCGGCCTTGTGCGTTCCGCCATTTACCGCATGATCTTTGCTTGGACGTTCGCGCATCCGCGCAAGCTCCTTTTCGCGCCTGTCCAGCTTTTCCTCGCGGTCGGCAAGGGTTGCAAGCAGCCGTTCGACCTTCTTGTCCAGCTCGGCTGTCCGCTTCTTCTCCGCCTTGAGCGCGTCCCTGGCGGCTTTGCTTTCCGCTGCCAGTTCCTGATTGCGCCGGTCCGCTTCCTTGCGCTGGCTGCGCAGCACCGCAATGTCATTGGCAAGCTTGTCCAGTTCCGATTCGCGGGCCACGAGCTCGATCTGGCGGTTTGAGGAAGAAAAGCTGGCTTCGTCATACATCTGCTCGAGCTTTTGCAGCTCCAGCGCGCGCTTCTCCAGCGAGCGCTCCGCCTGCGCCAGCTTTTCCGTAAGCTTGTGCAACTCTTCCTCGCGCAGCCTGAGCTCCGCGTTCTTGGCCTGCAGATCGGAAAGCGCCTGAGTCTTGTCCTTCTTCTCGGCCGCCAGTCCCTTCAGGGCCTCCTGGGCGCGGCCGATCTCGACCAGTTGCTCGGCCACCTTTTCCTTCAGATTTTTGATGTTCATCTCGAGTCGGCGCGTGTTCATGGCGAACTCGGCGCGGATACGGTCCTTCTCGGCCAGCATCTCGGCAGGCGTCAGCGGCATCGAGGCCTCAAGGCGCCGGCGTGTCAACACGACGGCCCGCCGCCAGACGGCCGGCGCGATCAGCGACACCAGAAAGGCCGCGCAGAGGAAGCCGAGTGCGAAGAACAGGATCGACTGGACCAAGGTGGACTATCCGTATGCGAGGCGGCAACCCGCCATGCCGACTGTGCCACCTTGGCATGGCGGAAATCCAGCGCCGCGGCAAGAGCACGCTGCGGCACGATCAGTCTTATCCGAGCGGCTGTGGCAATCCTGTCCGGTCAGAACGGATTCCACGTCGCCCGCTCGGTCAGCTTCAGATAGCCGAGATTGACGCCGAGCCGGGCACCGACCCCGGTGCGGATCGGAACGAGCAGCACTCTGTTGCTTTGCAGCACGTTGAAGCCGACGCCCGCCACGACGTAAGCCGATCCGGCGACGCCGCCGAAGCGGTTGTAGAGGCTGCTGATATCGTCGAGATTGTAGACCAGCATCATCACGCGCGAGCCTTCGCCGCCGAAATCCCAGCCGAGCGATGGGCCTTGCCAGAACACCTTATGGTCGCCGGCGTTCTTGGTGTACAGCGTGCCCTCGCCATAGGTCAGGCCGCCGATCAGCGCGCCGGATCCCTCCTCGCCGAGCAGATAACCGTTTGGCAGGCCGTAGGACGCGAACACCTTTTCGACCACGGTGGCGAGGCCTCCCGACGTCGCGCCGAAGAACTTGTGGCCGGAATCGACAATCTCTTGCGCGGTGTATTCCTGGGCCCGCGACGCCGAGGTTGAGAGGATGAGAGCACCCGAGAGGGCGATCGTCATGGTGAGGACGCGGACGAACATCCGGTCAAAGAATCGGGAAAACATGCTTCCAATCTCCGTCAGGGAGCACTTTCGCCGACGCCTCGTATCCCTACGGCTCTTGGCGGCCGTTTCGAGATGACTGTTACAGGCAAACTATGCCGTAATCCTTTTTCAACCATTAAGCTGGCGCAGGAAGATGGCGGTTCGAGGGCTGAAGGGCCTGACACGATCTCTATCAGCCTCAATTTCGCGGCATCACGCACCATTTTCGCTGTCCGCAGCTGCGGATTTGTTGATGCATGGACGGGCGCTGTGTATTCAGAGGCCTTGGAAAAGAGCGTGATTCGCGTAGCGGGCGCGACAACGTTCGGCCATGACATGTGAACCAGCAGGGATTTCTCCGATGGCCGAGCTCTTCACCCTCTCCGCCCCCGATCTGGCTGCGCTTTTGTGCAGCCGCGTATGCCACGACATCATTTCGCCGGTCGGCGCCATAAACAACGGCCTCGAACTGCTCGATGAAGGCGGCGCCGACGAAGACGCCATGAAGCTGATTCGCCAGAGCGCCAGGAACGCCTCGGCGCGGCTGCAGTTTGCCCGCATCGCCTTCGGCGCCGCGGGCTCCGCCGGCATGATGATCGATACCGGCGACGCCGAGGCCGTGGCCATTGCCTTCCTGAAGAACGAGAAGCCGGAACTTGTCTGGAACGGCGCCCGCGCGCTGCTGCCCAAGAACAAGGTCAAGCTTCTGCTCAATCTCATTCTTGTCGCCAATGCCGCCATACCGCGTGGCGGCAGGCTGGTTGTCACGTTGGAGAACCTCGAGACCGAACCGCGTTTCTCGCTGTCGGCGAGCGGCCCCATGCTGCGGGTGCCGCCGAAATTCCTCGAGCTGCATTCGGGCCACAAGCCCGAGGAGCCGATCGACGCCCACTCGGTCCAGCCTTATTACACGCTGCTTCTGGCGCGCGAGGCGAACATGACGATCTCGATCCATGCAACGGCCGATGAGATCGTGTTGTCGGCAGCCTGAGGCGACAGCCAAGAACAGGTCAAGTATCCATTGTCACTGATCTTGCAGCTGGCAGTGCGATCGAAGCATTGCCTCCCGCCTGGCACTGTAGTGCATCGCAGGCCAAAATCGCGCAAAGCGGTTCTTTGGAAAAACTTTACCTAACCGCTTTTCGGCTTCTTTACCAGATTGTTCTAGGGTGCCTCACGGTTACCGGATTGCCGGTTCGGCAGATGGCAAAGAGGACCCGGAAATGAAACGCTGCCTGTTCGTGGACGACTCGAGCGTCATCAGGAAGGTCGCGAAGCGTATCCTTGGCGGCTCGGACATCGTGGTCTTCGAGGCGGCCAGCGGGCTTGATGCGATCGAGATCTGCTCCGGCGACATGCCCGATGTCATTGTTGTCGACGGCGGCCTGCCGGATATGCAGGCGGTCGACCTCATTCGCCGCATCCGTGCCATCGAAAACCCCGTCAAGCCGCAGATCCTGGTCTCGCTCGTCGAAGTCGATGTCGGCTCGATCATGCGAGCGAAACGTGCCGGCGCCCAGGGTTACCTGCTGAAGCCCTTCAACCGCGCGCAGTTGCTCGAGAGCTTCCGCTTCCTGAAAATCGCGGCCTGAGTTTTTCGACACCCCAAACAAAAACCCGGCCTGAGCCGGGTTTTGTGTGAATTGGCAGAGGATCAGGCGCTGACGCGGATGTCTTCCGGCTCACGCAGCACATAGCCGCGGCCCCACACCGTCTCGATGTAATTCTGGCCGCCGGACGCTGCGTCGAGCTTCTTGCGCAGCTTGCAGATGAAGACGTCGATGATCTTCAGTTCCGGCTCGTCCATGCCGCCATAGAGGTGGTTGAGGAACATTTCCTTGGTAAGGGTCGTGCCCTTGCGCAGCGAGAGCAGCTCAAGCATCTGATATTCCTTGCCGGTCAGGTGCACGCGCTGGCCGCCCACCTCGACCGTCTTGGCGTCAAGATTGACCACCAGGTCGCCGGTGGTGATGACCGACTGGGCGTGGCCCTTGGAACGGCGCACGATGGCGTGGATGCGCGCCACCAGCTCGTCCTTGTGGAAAGGCTTGGTCATATAGTCGTCGGCGCCGAAGCCGAGGCCGCGCACCTTATCCTCGATGCCGGCCATGCCGGAGAGGATCAGGATCGGCGTCTTGACCTTGGAGAGGCGAAGCGTGCGCAGCACCTCGTAGCCCGACATGTCGGGAAGGTTAAGATCGAGGAGTATGATGTCGTAATCGTAAAGCTTGCCGAGATCGACCCCTTCTTCGCCGAGGTCGGTCGTATAGACGTTGAAGCTTTCCGATTTCAGCATCAACTCGATGCTCTGTGCGGTTGCACTGTCGTCTTCAATCAGCAGAACACGCATTTCATTCCCCTTTTCTGCCGCCGGGTCGCGTCACGACCCGTCCCGAACCCGGAGCAGTGATTGCCTGAACAGAAGGTGCCACCGACTGGTTAACAAATCCTAATTTCGTGTCGGTCACGATATCAGATTTTTTAACCCCTTTCTACACCCACTTGAATCTAATAACGAATCGTAGACCCAAATCGCTCATGTACCACATTAATAAGCAAGCCTAAGTGACTCCAGAGACTCGCAGGCCGCGCTTCCTGCCGCTGTCCGGAATTTTTACCCGGCCTTAAGTCCTCGCCCGTATGATTAACAATGCCCGTAAACGAATGGTTACCGCCGGCAAAAATCTTTAGGGCTTTGTTTCCCATAGAGCGGGGGAAAGCCGGTGGAAACGGGCGACGCGTAGGCCTTTCGAGGTCGATGGGACGATATGCAGGTGTGCGTTTTGCGGAGTACCGAGTCATGAAGTCACGTGAAAACCTCGTTCGGCTGAAGCAGTTTCAGGTGAATGAGAAGCGGCGCCAGCTGTTGCAGCTGGACATGATGATCGCCGAATTCGAACGCATGGCCGTCGAGTTGGAGGCGCAGATCGTCGCCGAAGAGAAAAAAGCCGGCATCACCGACATCAATCATTTTGCCTATCCGACCTTCGCCAAGGCGGCACGCCTGCGCCGCGACAACCTCAGGAACTCGCAGAACGATCTTGCCCAGCAGCGAACCATGGCCGAATCATTACTCGGCGAAGCTGAAGCGGAGCTTTCCAAGGCGGAGATGCTGGAATCGCGCGACAGCAAGATCCGCGACACGGAAGTGGGCGGCCGCAGCGCCATGATCGGCTGACCGCCGAACGCAATTGATGCCTCGGAGGACTGCCGGCATCGCCGTGTCGAACCCCGAGCCGAAAAAGCCCAGCCTCCGGCCTAGGGCAGCATCGCCGTCTCATCATCCTGATGGTCCGCCGACGCCCGCGCACGGGCATCCTTGATGTCGGGCGCATGCTCTTCCGCCCAGGACCTGATTTGGCTGAGCAGTCCCGCAAGGTTCTGGCCGAGTTCCGTCAATTCATACTCGACCCTCGGCGGTATGACCGGATAGACCTCGCGCCGGACGAGCCCGTCGCGCTCCAGGACGCGCAGCGTCTGCGTCAGCATTTTCGGCGTGATGCCTTCCAGCTTGCGGGCGAGCTCGCCATTGCGCAGGCGGCCGCGCCGCAACGCGCAAACCGTCAGATAGACCCATTTGCTGGCCAGCATCTCGAGCACCGTATGCGACGGGCATGTGCGCCGGAATGCGTCGTAGCCAAAGGAACCGCTGTCTTCACTATCCATGAGGTATCTATATATCCGAAAGGTGCATACTAGACAAGAGATTGTTACTATCCAAATGATAGCGGCATCAATCAAGCAGGAGACCATCCAATGCGTGCCGTTACCCAGAATTCCGTTGGCGAACCCGACGTCCTCTTCGTCGCCCAACAGCCGGCCCCCTCGCCCAAGGCCAGCGAAGTTCTGGTCCGCGTCAAGGCCGCGGGCATCAACCCGGTCGATGGCGCGGTGCGCGCCGGCTACTTCCCTCTCATCGGCGAGCCACCTTTCATTCTCGGCTGGGATATCTCGGGCACCGTCGAGGCGCTGGGCACCGGCGTGACCGCCTTCAAGGTCGGCGATGCGGTCTTCGGCATGCCGCGCTTCCCCAAGCAGGCCGCCGCCTATGCCGAGTTCGTCGCCACGCCGGTGGACGAGATCGCAGCCAAGCCTGCCGCCATCGACCATGCCCAAGCCGCGGCGCTGCCGCTGGCCGGGCTGACCGCCTGGCAGGGTCTCGTCCGCCACGGCGGCCTGCAATCCGGCCAGCGCGTCCTGATCCACGCCGGCGCCGGCGGCGTCGGCCATCTCGCTGTGCAGATCGCCAAGGCGCGCGGCGCCTGGGTCATCGCCACTGCGAGCCCGGACAAGCTTGATTACGTCCGCTCGATCGGCGCCGATGAGGTCGTCGACTACACCAACGGCGATTTCACCGAACGGGTCCGCGATATCGACCTGGTGCTGGACGCAATGGGCGGTGACCATGCCGACCGGTCGCTGAAAGTGCTGCGCGAAGGCGGCGTGCTGGTGTCGTTGCTCAACGTCCATGATGCGACAAGGGCCAAGGCCGGGGAGCGCAACATCCGCGTCGAGCGCATGTCGGTGGTGCCGGATCGCGAGGGGCTGGTGGAACTCGCCAGGCTAGTCGATGCCAGGAAGCTCGCCGTGCACGTGGCGAAGGCTTTTCCGCTGAACCAGGCAGGTGCCGCCCATGCCTTCCTCGCCACCCGACCGATCGGCAAGGTTGTGCTGACGGTTTGATCAGCGCAGATCCCGGAAGCAAAAGGGCGCGGAGTTCCGCGCCCTTCTTTGGTTTCCGGCAGTCGGAGCCTAGTGGCGATATTGCTGGATCCGGGTCGTGCGCAGCCCGGCAAGGCCATATTCGTCGATCGATGCCTGCCAGGAGAGAAACTCCTCGGTGGTCAGCTTGTAGCGCTGGCAGGCCTCTTCCAGGCTGAGCAGTCCGCCGCGGACCGCCGCGACCACTTCCGCCTTGCGCCGGATAACCCAGCGCCGTGTATTCGTCGGCGGTAGATCGGCTATCGTGAGAGGGCTGCCGTCGGGCCCGATAACATATTTGACTCTAGGTCTAACCAGATCGGTCATCGTACTCTCTACTAAAAACTCAAAGACCCAATCCCCGCCACCGTACCGCCACAGCTTTAAAAATTGCCTAAGCGAAGCCTAATGACTAGGTAAGGATCGTGAACGTCGCGTTAGGTTTTCGTTCGGCATTTGAGATAATCGCGGTCCGGCCCTGATTTTGCCCGGAAATATCGCCGATAAAATCGCTTGAGGAGCCAAGCTGGCGCCGCCGGGATGCTTGACCTATATTCCGGCCATTGGCAGCCAGCGCCACGCAGATTGAAAGAACCATGAACAGCCTCGATCTTCCCGGACGCCCAGAAGACACCCGCGTCGTCGTCGCGATGTCGGGCGGCGTCGATTCATCGGTCGTTGCCGGCATCCTGAAGCGCGAAGGCTATGATGTTGTCGGCGTCACCCTGCAGCTTTACGACCACGGCGCGGCAACGCACCGGGCCGGTTCCTGCTGCGCCGGCCAGGACATCGACGACGCCCGCCGGGTTTCCGAGACGCTCGGGATCCCGCATTACGTGCTCGACTATGAAGAGCGCTTCCGCAAGGCCGTCATCGATCCCTTCGCCGAGAGCTACGTCGCCGGGGAGACGCCCATCCCCTGCGTGTCCTGCAACCAAACGGTCAAGTTCGCGGACCTTTTGGCCACCGCCCAGGATCTCGGCGCCGATGCTTTGGCCACGGGCCATTACATCCGCTCGCGCGCCAATGGCGCGCATCGCGCGCTCTACAGGCCGGTCGATGCAGACCGCGACCAGAGCTATTTCCTGTTCGCCACGACCCAGGCGCAGATCGACTATCTGCGCTTCCCGCTCGGCGGACTTCCCAAGCCGCAGGTGCGGGCGATCGCCGAGGAGATGGGGCTGACGGTTGCCGCCAAGCAGGACAGCCAGGACATCTGCTTCGTGCCGCAGGGCAAGTACTCCGACATTATCGCGAAGCTGAAGCCGGCGGCCGCCAATCCGGGCGATATTGTCCATATCGACGGTCGCGTGCTCGGGCGTCACGAAGGTATTTTGCGCTACACGATCGGCCAGCGCCGCGGCATCGGCATCGCTTCGGGCGAGCCGCTCTATGTCGTCCATCTCGACGCCGACCGCGCCCGCGTCATTGTCGGCCCGCGCGAGGCGCTGGAGACGCACAGGATCTACCTGCGCGCCATGAACTGGCTCGGCGACGGCCCGCTCTCCGATGTTCCGGCCGGCGGGATCGAGCTTTTCGCAAAAGTCCGTTCGACCCGGCCGCCGCGCCCGGCCGTGCTGCATCACCGCGACGGCGTGACCTCGGTCGAGCTGGTCGACGGCGAATCCGGCATCGCGCCCGGACAGGCCTGCGTGCTCTATTCCGATGACGGCGATGAGGCGCGAGTCTATGGCGGCGGCTTTATCGAGCGCTCCGAGCGCGGCGCCGAGGCCGAGGCGATGCTGTCCAGGCTTGCGCAACAGCCCGCGCACGTCCCCGCCTAGTAACCCACGCCTTCAATCGGGCGCTTTGCCTCAGGATTCCCTTTTGTGAACGCGCCTTAAGCGGGCGACCCGCTATGCGCCACCGTCCCAGCCGTCAGGATGCGCAGCACCCGGATCGCTTCCTCGCCGTCGGTGCGGGGTTCGGCGCGCGTCTCGATGCACTGCATGAAGTGGGCGAGCTCGCGCGTCAGCGGCATGCCTTCGCCGACCGCAACGTAGGAAGGCTCGTTGGCGGTGAACGCCCACTGGCCGCTGTCCTGCCAGACAGCGTGCCTGTAGACGGCAAGCTTGCGCTCCCAGGGCTCGACATCGTCGAACACCGCCATCGCCTTGGTTCCGACCACGGTCAGCCGGCGCTCGCGATAGGGATTGAGACGAGAAGCGAACAGATGGCTGCGCACGCCGTTCGGAAAGCGCATGTGCAGATGCGCGAAGTCGCTGAGGTTGTCGAGCAGTGCCGCGCCCTCGCCCCTGACCTCGATCGGCTCGGTGCCGGTGATGGCGAGGATCATCGAGAGGTCATGCGGCGCAAGGTCCCAGAGCGCGTCGTTCTCGGTGTGGAACTTGCCGAGGCCGAGCCGGTGCGAGTGGATGTAGCGCACCTCACCGAGCTCGCCATTGTCGATCAGCGCCTTCAGCGTCTCGAAGGCGGGGTGGAAGCGCAGCACGTGGCCCACCATAAAGACGCGGCCATTGTTCCTGGCCGCCTGCACCGAACGCTCGGCGTCCGCGACCGTCAGCGCGATCGGCTTCTCCACCAGCACGTCCTTGCCGCCCTCGATGGCGCGCAGCGCCATGTCGGCATGGAACTGCGGCGGCAGCGCCATGACAATGGCGTCGACATCGGCGCGCTCGAACAACTGGTCCGGCCCGATCGCCAGGCAGTCCTGCTCGCTGGCAAAGCCTTCGGCGCGGGCACGGTTGACGTCGGAAACGGCATGGAGCGCGCCAAGCGCCTTGAGGGTGCGGATGTGGTTGCTGCCCCAGTATCCGCAACCGAGGACGGCGATGCGCGGCTTCATTCGTTCAAACTCTAGAATTTCGTGGCCGAGACATAGCGACGTGCCCCGTCGAACTCAACCCCGATGCATGCGCTTCAGCGTCTGCCCGGCGCGGCTTTTTCGGGATGAGATTATGCTGATGCGTGCGGCTTGACAGCTTTGCCCTGCCAACCTTATATCCGCGCGACCTTGGCGAACGCCTCGAATTGCCCACGACCGGTGTGGTTCTTCGAGCCTCTTCGCCGCTCCTGGCGGAGTAGCTCAGTTGGTTAGAGCACGGGAATCATAATCCTGGGGTCGGGGGTTCAAGTCCCTCCTCCGCTACCACCTCAACCCATGTCCGGCCCGGATACATATGTCGTGACTTGCTCGGACGCGGCTTCGGTGATTTGCCGGCAGGCGCGGCGCCCAACTCCCTACTGCCCGGGCTTGTGGGAAAGCCGGTCCAGCGCGTCTCGAAGCGCACTGGCGGCACCGCCACGCTCATCGGCGGACATCAGCCCCGGTTCAAGTTCCAGCCTGAAGTGCGGCAGCTCGGTTCGAACAACGCGACAGGCGCCCGCTAGATTGGCCTTGATGACGCGGTAGGTGGCGACGGGATAGGCGATGCCCTTGACCTGGACGTGCCCCATCTCCTCACAATCGATCGTGTCCTTCACTTGCGCAAACGTCTCATAGGAAATGAGGATGGTCCCCGGAGCCGCCTCTTGTTCCAGGCGCGAGGCGAGATTCACGGCGCCGCCGATTATCGTGTAGTCCATCCGGTCCTCGCTGCCGAAGTTGCCGACGGTGCAGTAGTCGGTATGGATGCCGATGCGGCAGCGCAGCGGTGTTTCGATCCCCATGTCCCGCCAGACTTCGGCAAGCTCGCTGATCCGCTTTTGCATGGCAAGCGCCATCTGCACGCAAGCCAGCGCGTCCTGCTTGACGCCGCGCGTCTCAGGGTCGCCGAAAAACATCAGGATCGCGTCGCCGACGTACTTGTCGATCGTGGCACCATGATCCAACGCGATTTTCGACATTTCCGTCAGGTAGTGATTGAGGAGCTGGGTGAGATCCTCGGATTCCATCTTGTCGGTGGTCTCGGTAAAGCCGGCGATATCGGAGAAGCATATGGTCAGCTTCTTACGCTGGCTGGCGATTCTAACGTCTTGGCGGCCGGTGAATATCGAGCTGTACACTTGGGGCGCCAGATATTTGGCCAGCTTGCTGGAAAGCGCTTCCAGGGCAGCGGACTTCTCGGCGAGGTTCTCCTCTCTTTGCTTCAGCTCGGTGATGTCCGAATAGACGGCGACCGTGCCGCCGGCGCTGATCCGCCGCTCGCTTATCATGATCCATCGTCCGTCGCCCCGCCGCTGCACCCATGGTTCGCCGGGGTTACGGTGCCGCCACAGGCGCTCCGCGACCCACTCATCGACCCGACCCTCGGCATCCCTGATGTAGCCACGCTCCGCGGATCGGCGAATGATCTCCTCGAATGCCATGCCGGGGGTTAGCTCTGCCTCCAGACCGGCGTATAGCAGTTCGCGGTAGCGGCTGTTGCTAAGGACAAGCCAGTCCTCTTTGTCATAGAGAGCGAAACCTTCGGAAATGCTTTCGATGGCATCGACCAGCCGCTGACGCGCTTCTGCAACGTCGCGCAGGTTCTTTTCCTCGACCTCGACAGCGGTATCCCGGAAGAGGCTCAGCGCCTCGGCCATGCGCCCGATTTCGTCGCTGCCCGCCGCCGGCAGCGGCGCACGAAGGTCGCCGCCCGCGATCGCGAGCATGCCCTGACTCACCGCTCCCAGACGGGCGAGTAGGCTGCGGTCGACATAGAGCCAGACGACCAGAACCGAGCTCAACAGGCTGAGAAAGGCAGAGCCGAGGACAACTCCGGTGCCGTAGCGCTGGACGAGCGCGGCTTCGCGACCGGAGGCAGCGATCTCGCGGTCCGCTGCGGCGACAAGACGGTCGACGGCTGCGGTCAGACTGCGCGACAGCCGATTGTTTTCGGCCAGAAGTTTTTCGCCCTGCGCGAGGACCGCAAGCTCCTCCTCCCGTGCCTTCGGGATGCTGCTCTCACCATCGGTGAGTGCCTCGAACTCGTCCACCCGCAGCCGAAAACGGGTTTGCAGCTTTTCGTCGATCTCCGAGGAAGCCGTTTCCAGAGCGGCAAGCGAGCGGTGCAGCGGAAACAGGATCAACGCCAGGTCGCCTCGCGTCGGCGCGGTCGCGGCCTTCACCAGCGCGTCGTTGACCGCCGAGATCTCCAGCAGCGCCTTCTGCTGGGGGATGTAAGCCGCAATCGCGTGGACCATGTCGGCCATTGCCGCTGCGCGTCGATCGGGCGACAGCGACGTATCGGCCGCGACCGCCCGCCATTGCGGGAGCCTGGAATCCATCACCACGATGCCGGTGGCCAGAAGGCGTTGGCTGCCGGTCGTCGTCGCGGCGAGGCGGTTCAGGAGTTCCTCCTTGCGGGCGACCACATCGAGGCGGGCGACAACAAGAGAGTCGAGCTCCTTCAGGTTGCGCCTCAAAACAACCGCAGCTTCCTCGATCTCAGCTAAAGGCACTGTGCCCAGTGTAGCATCTCTGAGATCCGTACGCAGGGCCTCGAGGCGGGACATCTCTAGCGCGACGGCCGCCGAGACCTTGCTGTGCTGAGCCCTGCTTGTCGCCGCCAGCACCGATGGCGCGGCAGCGGCGACCCGTTCGGCCTGGCGCGACAGTTGGAGGGAGGCCAGCGCCGATGGCACCCGATCCCTGGTAATTCGGTCGACGACGTCGCCGACTTCGAGGAAGGCATAAAGCGCCGCGGCGGTAGCCAGCACCGCAAGGCCGCTGATCCCGAAAAAGGCGAGCAACAGCCGACCGCGTATACCGAGGCGTTCAAGCATCGTGGGGAGTCGGAACAATCCAGCCACACTGGTCTGCATCAGACTAGACGTCTCAGCGTCACGCCGGCGTTCGGCGCACTCTATTCAACCGGCACGTACTCCCCGCCCCGCCAGACGTACCAAACCCAGCTCTGCCTCGTGAGGTCGCCCTTGGCGTCGAAATCGACCCTGCCAATGACGGTGTCGAATTGCTGTTCGCGCAGTGCCGCTATGACCGCCTTTGGCGCCAGCGAACCTGCCTTCGCCACCGCCTGGGCCCAGACCTGCACCGCGCAGTAGCTCAACAGCGTGTAGCCCGCGGGCTCGAAGTTTTGCGCACGGAACTGCTCCACGATCGCGGCCGCGCCGGCGTTTCGCCGCGGGTCCGCCGGGAAGGTGAACAGGGTTCCCTCCGCCGCTGAGCCTGCGATCAGGGCGAATTCCTCGGTAGCCAAAGCATCTCCGGATATGAGCTGAAGCGTGTAGTCCCGGTCGCCTGCAGCGCGAGCGATCAGCGCAACGTCGGCATGATACCCGCCTACATACAAGGCCGAAATGCCGGCGGATTGCAACGCAGCGACCTCGGCTGAATAGTCGTCCTTCCCAGGCCTGTATGCGTCGTAAAAAGCTTCAGTCACGCCCCGTTTGTTCAGCTGCTTCCTGGTCTCGTCGGCGAGACCCTTCCCATAGGTCGAATTGTCGTGAAGGATTGCGATCTTCTTGTCGTCCCAGTGATCGGCAAGGTAGTTGCCGGCGATGAAACCCTGCGCGTCGTCGCGACCAATGGTGCGGAAGACATTGCCACGGCCCTGTTCGGTCAGCTGCGGATTGGTCGAGCCTGGGGATATTTGCACGACGCCCGCCGCCTCATACACTTTTGATGCGGGGATCGAGGCTCCAGAGCAATAATGCCCGACGACGAGCACCACCCCGTCGGCCACCAGCTTCTGGGCGGCCGCGACCGCCTGCTCGGGATCGCAGAAATCGTCGACCGAGATCAGCCTCACCTTCTGGCCGAGCACGCCACCCGCCGCGTTGAGGTCGGCCACCGCCCTCTCCGCGCCGCGTTGCCCCTGCTCGCCGATCCAGGCAAGCCGCCCTGTCATCGCAGACGAGACCCCGATCAGCACTTCAGCCCTCGCGGAACTGAACACGGCCGCCAGAACTAGGATCGCTAGGGCGATGACACGGTGCATGTTTGCACCCCCTGTGGACAACAGCTTACGCTAATCCAGTCTGCCCCGACAGCCCCTTCGGTAAGCGCGAGTGCCTCGGGATGTGACGCGAAAACAGCGTCCTGGCGCATCGGCCTGACGCTAGACCAAATCGTGGGGCATGAGCGCGCTGGGCCACTCAAGCCTGTTTTCAAGTCTTGTTTGCCTGCAGGAAATCGCCGGGTATGGTTTGGGACCTCTTGTTCTATCTTCGGAAGCAGGCGCGGGTAAGACGGCGTGGCGCATAGTCCTCTGGTTTCAATCGTGGTTCCTGCGCACAACGCCGAGGCAACGCTGGCGCGCGCACTCGATTGCCTTCTCGGTCAGGATATAGCGGATTGGGAGGCGATCATCGTCGATGACGCCTCCACGGATCGCACCCCCGCGATCATCGCCGGTTATGTTGAGCGCGATGCCCGATTTCGCACATTGAGCTCTTGCGCGCACAGCGCCGCCGGCGCGCGCAACAGCGGGATTTCGGTCGCGCGCGGCCAATGGCTCATGTTTCTGGATGCGGACGATTGGGTGGATGCCAGCTTCCTTGCAAAAATGCTGGCCGCTCTGAAAACCGCTCCCGATGCGGTGGCCGCCTATTGCGGTTCTCGGCGCGTGATGCCCGACGGCGAGTTGACCCCGTCGAGCATCTCAACAGAGGTTGCGATCGAGCCCTTCGAAACTTTCGCGCGCCGGTGCGCCATCCGCACTCACGCGCTGCTGGTCGATCGGAAGACAATTGTCGAGTTGGACGGTTTCGATGTGTCGCTGCGCACCTGCGAGGACTGGGACCTGTGGCAGCGTCTCGCACGTCTGGGCAAACGTTGGGTGATGGTCGACGAGCCTCTCGCTTTCCATCGGGTCAGCCCCAACTCGCTCTCCTGCAATTCGACGCAGATGCTGGCACATGCGGAAATCGTGATTGCCCGCGGCTTTTCTCCTGATCCCAGGGTCGAACACCCGGCATCGGCTCACGCCAATGGAGCGATCGACGCGAACGGCTGCTCCGCTGCCGAAGCACTCGCGTGGTTCGCGCTGTGGAACGCCGCGTCGGATTGCGGCCGCGGCGCCTGCTCAATCGACGCGCAGTCCCTGCGCGCGCTCCCGGCAGCGCGCAAATGGGCGCGTGAGATCGCCAGGGTGGTCTTCGATGGCCTTATGGCAGGAAGCCTGTCGGTGCCAGCGCAATTGGCTGCCAGGTGGGACAGGTTCGGTGGCCCCCTCACCGAGTTGATCGTCGAACTCGGCAGGGTCTGGGACGATCCCGCAGCGGGTCGCCGCGTCCAGTATCACCTTGAGCAAATGCTTCTCGACTCCGACGATCTCGCCGCGCCGCGCAGATTGGCGCGGACACTGGGAATTCGCGTCGACGCTGGAAATCCGGCCTCCACCGCACTGCCGGAAGGAATCGATCGAATTTATGCGTATCTGATGATGGACGGCCGCATCGAGGCTCGCGTGCAGTTCGGGGCGCTTGGGAAAGTGACAAGGAGCCATTGGATTGAGTTGGCCTCGCAGAGCGGCGTCGCCGACAAGTCAAACGTGTCTGCAGTTGCCGGGGCATCGTTGTCCATGGCGGAGCCTCCGTTCGATCCGGACAGCCACTTCGGCAAACTGGCGCGATTGGCCGCGGACGCGCAGGAACTGGTTCGGTCGAGCGCCGAACCTGCAGAGCCATTTGCGGCACCGCGCCCTAAACCGGCCGCGGATGACAACGGTACTGATCGCACGTCGTTCTGGAATCGCCGTTTCGCGACTGAGGATCCCTGGAACTATCGTTCGCCCTATGAGCAGGAAAAGTATGAGCGGCAGCTCGAAATTCTGCCTGCCGGTCTCATCGGACGGGCGCTTGAGCTGGCCTGCGCGGAGGGCCACTTCACGCGGCAGCTGGCGCCGCGTGTCGGCCATTTGACCGCAACTGACATCTCCAGCATAGCCGTCGAGCGGGCGCGCGCGCGATGCAGCGATCAGCCGAATGTCGACTTCGGCGTACTGGATTTCTCCGCGGAGACCCTTCCGGGCGAGATGGATCTGATCGTCTGTTCGGAAGTGCTCTACTACCTGGACGATCTCGCTGAGTTGCGGCGCATCGCCAAGAAATTTGTTGAGGCGTTGACGCCTGGCGGCAGTCTCGTCAGCGCACACGCATTCGTGCTCCGAGACAATGTTGAGAGGACGGGCTTCGACTGGAACACATTCGGTGCACAAGCCATCTCGGAGACGCTGGCGGCGACCGAAGGCCTCGTCCTCGAGCAGTCGATCCAGACCGAGCTCTATCGCATAGACCGCTTCCGCCGGCTGTCACCGGACGGCGTGGCGACGGACCCGGTGATTGATCATGTGCCAATCCAGGCGCCCATCGGTGTTGGAGTCGCGCGAAATATCGTCTGGGGCGGGGCACGGGCCTTGCGCCGCGACGTCGCGCGCAGCGAGCGGCGGCAGCATGTCCCTGTCCTCATGTACCACGGCATCGCCGATGATGGTCCAGCCGCGCTCGCCCGTTTTCGGCTCACGCCCGCCGCATTCGACCGACAGATGGCATGGCTGCGCGCCAATGGCTTTCACGCCATCACGTCCGAGCAACTGGGATGGTCCATCGCCAACCGTGAACCTTTCGTTGGCCGCCCGGTGCTCATCACCTTCGATGACGGCTTCCAGAATTTTGCCGACCATGCTTGGCCGATCTTGCGCGCGAACGACCTGACCGCGGAAGTGTTCCTGGTAACGGACTTGGTAGGGGAAAGTGCACGGTGGGACATCGACAGCGGTCCGCCGACGCAGCTTATGGACGCTGGGACGGTGCGACGTCTCGCCGGCGAAGGTGCGTTCTTCGGAAGCCATCTGGCGACGCATCGCGCGATCGATGGTCTGTCGAGTTCTGATTTGGCCGCCGAGCTCCTGCGCTCTCGCATGTTCGTCGAACGGTGGACCGGTCGGCCAACCACGGCGTTCGCGGCACCCTTCTCTGTCACCGACCGACGGCTTGGCCGGCTGGCCAGGGAGTGCGGCTATCGGATCGGCTTCGGCGGCAAACACGGGCCGGCGGATCTCGATTGCGATCCCATCGACCTTCCGCGCATCGAGGTTCGCGGGGATCGCTCGCTCGAAGACTTTGTTGCGCGTGTCGAGGCCGTGCTCGGATGAACGGTGAACAACCGGGTTCTGCTTTTTTATCGGTGTCCCGCCCGACTACCTTGTTCGCAAGTCTATTGAACGACCTGGGATACGGCTGACATCAGCTCCTGCGGGTTTGGCGCCCCAAACATGTATCGCCCACCCTCTGGAACCTCCGTGAAGCTCCAGCGGACCACCCCCTGCCGGTCCAGCAGGAATTGACCGATCAGTTGTCCGTGTCCCGTTGCCATCATCTGCTGGTCGGCCTCGGTCACTTCGTATTGGTCCTTCTTGTCGAGGAATTCGCTGGCCGCAAAAGGATCCATGGGAGCGGGCAACTCGCCTGGTATGTCGACCCGCATATCCTTTGCCGCTGCCATCGAGACCTTGTACGGCCAGTTCGTGTCGTCCTGGGTGAATTCGAGATTGGGCAGTCCAAAAGCACGATGCGAAGCGCGTTCAGGGTCGGAAGCCGCAAGCAGATTCGGCATCGGGTGGTAGCGGAAATAGAGACGCGCCCGTTCGATCGGCGTGTTGACCACCGTCAGGCTTTCCACCCCCTTTTCGCGCAGTTCCGGATCAAGCCGCGCCTGGGCGGCGATATGGCGTCGGCAAAACGCACAATGCAGACCTCGAAAAAGGCCAACCAGCACTGGTTTTTGTCCGCGGAAGTCGTCAAGCGCGATCTTGCCTTCCTGGGTTATGGCGTCGAGCACCACGTTCGGCGCACGATCGCCCGGTTGAAGCGGTACCAAGTCAATACGCGCGGACATTGTTCAACCTCCCACCCGGCTAGTCGAGAAAAGGCAGCACCACAAGCGCTTCCGGGTCTAGCCCGTGCTGGGCGCATATACCCTGCGCCAGGGAAAAGTAGCGTTCGGCCTCGGCCAAATTGTCGAGGTCGAGATTAAGCGTTGCCAGACCATCATAGCACGGAAACAGCAGTTGGGGTTCACTCGTTTCGCGCGCTACGTCCAGTGCTTCGTGGAACAAGCCAACCGCCAGTTCCGGACGACCGTTGCACTGGTGGATCTGCGCAAGCACGATCAACGGCACCGGCAGATGCTCGCGCTGGTCGAGTGCCCGGTCGATCTCGATGGCCTTCTCGGCAGCAGGCACGCCCTCCGTTGGGCAGCGATCCGTGAAAGTACAACAAGCAACCGCCAGGTTCGCGAGGAGGCGCGCCTGAAAACCCAAATCACCAATATGGCGCGCCACTTCAAGACCGCGCCGACAGACCTTTATGGCCTGTGCCGGATCGATGGTCGTGTAAAGCACGCCGAGATTGGTGTAGCCGCGGCAGGCCGCGCCCAGCAGGCCGGCGGCTTCGGCCAATTCAATGCTACGCTCGATCTGGCGCACCGCTTCAAGATTTCGCCCAAGGCGAGCCAGCGCGACAGCCTTGGTATTGAGTGCCTCGGCGGTCACAAGAGTGGCGTCACGCCCTTCCTCGGAGACATGCTCCGCTGTCAGAGCGCGTACGCCATCCAGCGCCGCGTCTGCCCATTTTGCTGCGCGAGTGTGATCTCCGCTACGGAACGCCTGTCGGCCACGTTCTTGCCACAGCTGCGCCTGCTCGATCGGGGCATCCGCTCCTTCGAGGAGCGCCGCGGCTTCAGCATAGCGGGTTTCTGCGTTGTCCCGCTTGCCGACGTCCCAGAGCAGCCGACCGATCTTGCGCAAAACTCGTGCCGACGCGACGCGATTGCCTGACTCCCGATATGCCTGCAGCACCGTTTCGTAGTGTTGGTGCGCGACTTCGCGGCGGCCTACCGGGCCGCTCAAATCGGCAATGCGCTCCGCGATTGCCAGTTTGAGCGGCGTTTGCCCGATCGCGCTCAACGCAGTCAACGCTCGCTCGTAGAAACGAAGGGCGTCGTCGTTGGCGTATATCATGCGAGCGCGATCGCCCGCCGCCTGCAAGTAATGCGCGCCTTTCTCCCGCTCCGCGCTCTGCGCGAAATGATGACCGAGCACGGTCAAATCCTCGAGCCGTTCCGGCTTGTCGCCACACAGCTGCTCCAAGGCGGCACCGACCCGCCCGTGGATATCGGTCCGGCGTTGCAACAGCAGATTCTGGTAGATCACGTCCTGCAGCAACGTTTGCGTAAAGCGGTAGCTTGGCGACGAGATCGAGCCTGATCCGGCGACCTCCTCGATGATTTCGGCATCGCAAAGCAGTTCGCAGCCGGCTTCCAAGCGGCCGGGTTCGGCTGTCACGGCTTTCAAAAGTGTGGCATCGAAGCGCGGGCCGATCACCGCGGCTTCCTGGGCCAACCGGCGCACCTCCTGGGGCAGCCGGTCGACCCGGGCAAGCAGCATTGCCTGGATAGTGGCGGGAATGCCGGTTGCGACTTCGCCTGCCGCAGTCCGCCATCGCTGGCCCTCGCGCATCAGCACACCGCGATCGATCAGGCCGCGAACGATCTCCTCTATAAAAAGCGGGTTGCCGCCGGCGCGCTCGAGGATCTGGTCGACAAGCCTGCCTGTGGACTTTACCCAGCTCTCACCGAACAGCGCCGCCAGCAGCCCGCGTCCGTCATCAGTGTTGAGCGGCGAAAGCCTGAGCGCTGTGTGACTGACCCGGCTTGAGTCGAGCTGGTCGTTGTCCGGCGCCGGACGATGCGTGACCAGCAACATCAACCGCGTGCGTTCCAACCTGTCCATCACGAAACGCAGCGCCTCGAGCGACACGGCGTCGGCCCAGTGCAGATCTTCGACGACAATCAACAGCGGCGACAACGCAAGCCGCCGTTCGATGATCGTGCGGACTGCGTAGAGAATTTGCCTCCGCAGCTGCTCGGGCTCGACATGCTGCAAGGTGGCATCGGGGTCGCCAAGGCCAAGCACATGGTAGAGCAAAGGCATCAGCCGCTTCGCCTCCTCGCCCTGGAGGCCGAGGTCGGTCAGCAAGCCTGCGAGCTTCGCCCGCATTTCGTCCCCATTATCGCTTTGCATCATCCCGGCAGCGCTGCGCACCACTGCGCCCAAGGCGCCAAAGGATTGTTCGCCCAGCGGGGAGCATGTGGCCTGCCGCACGGCGACGTTGCGAAAACGATCCTCGTCGCCGACGCGGGCGACAAACTCCTTCACCAGCCGCGATTTCCCGATACCGGCTTCTCCGACGAGGCGAACAAGTTGGGCCGAGCCGCCGCACGCCTGGTCAAGGCTGGCCAGCATTCTATGGAGCTCCGCACCACGACCTATGATCGGCGCGCTGAGGCCGAGCGCCTCGAGCCCACGCGCTGCGCGCGGCAACGCAAGCGGTGCGTCCAGTCGATGGACGAGCACACTGCCTGCTTTGCCGCGAAGCACAACATCACCCAGCGGCTCAAAAGAGAAGGCATGCCGGGTCAGCCTGTGAGTGAGTTCGCCTACCAGAACCTCACCCGGTGCGGCCAGCGATTGCAAGCGTTGCGCCGTATTCACTGTGTCGCCGGTCACCGAATAGGATTTGGCGGTGCCGATGCCCAATCCGCCAGTGACGACCGGACCAGTGTTTATGCCGATGTGGAGCAACAGAGGCGAGCCGGAGTGGGGAGCGCTTTCGCCGAGCCGCGTCGTCCGGGCCATCATGTCGAGAGCGGCGCGAAGCGCACGTTCCGGATCGTCCTCATGCGCGACCGGCGCACCGAACAAGGCAAGCAATGCATCGCCGATGAATTTGTCGACGAAACCGCCAAAGTTTCGCACGGCTGCCGTCAATTCCTTGAACAGTTGGTTCTGCAGCGCTTGCATCACCTCGGGGTCGAGCTGCTCGCTGAGTGTCGTGAAGCCGCAAAGGTCGGCGAACAGGACCGTCACCGTCCTGCGATCGGCTTCAGAGACGGGATGCAACCCATCATCTTCGCTTTCGATGTTCGCGAGCAGCGACGGAGTTCGAGAAGGCGGCACAATGGTCCGGCTTGATGTCGGAGCAGGCCGTTCGACGGCTTTTACCGTCGCACCGACGCTTGCCCCACATTTCGGACAGAACTCGAAATCGGGTGCGCACAGGTAGCCGCAGTTGGCGCATGGCACGGGCTGGCGCCTGCCACACTTCGGACAGAAAGCGAAACCGCCCTCAACCTCGAAACCGCAGCCCGAGCAGTCCATCGAGCAAGACCTCACTGGAGCCATGACGGCGTGATCTCGCCACGCACTTCACGGCCGGGGTATTCAGACAAGAATGAACCGATAGTCGTCGGCCAGCAAGCGGCAGGGCAAATGGGCCATCGAGCGATCGGTCTAGGCCCGGTGGCAGATCGCTGCCGGCTCGCGCGTCTGCGTAGCCGTCGTCCACGAAAATTCCCTCTTAGCCTCCGGCTTCCTGCTATTATGGAGCCGAGGACACGTGCCAATGAGCGAAAACCGGAAGCTGGCCGCAATCCTCGCTGCAGATGTGGTTGGATACAGCCGGCTCGCGAGCGAGGACGAAGATCGTACTTTGGCGAGGTTGCGGGCACTGCGCAGCGACCTGATTGATCCGATCATCGCAGTGCACAACGGGCGGGTGATCAAGCGCACGGGGGATGGAGCGCTGGTCGAGTTCCGCAGCGTGGTGGATGCCGTGCGCTGCGCCGTTGAGGTTCAGAACGGCATGGTCGAGCGCAATGCCGGCGTGCCGCAGGACCGCCGCATCGAGTTCAGGATCGGCATCCATCTGGGCGATGTGGTCGAAGAGAGCGACGGCGACCTGATGGGCGACGGCGTCAACATCGCCTCGCGTTTGGAGGGCGTCGCGGCGCCCGGCGCCATCTGCCTGTCCGAGGATGCCTATCGCCAGGTCAAGGCGCGGCTCGACCTCTCGGTCAGCGATCTCGGCAGCACACAGCTCAAGAACATCGCCGAGCCGATCCGGGTCTATTCGCTGCAAGTCGGCAGCGCCGGGACCAAGCCGGCCGCGACCCCGGAAAGCGCGGCGAGCCGGCCCGCGACGGCAGCGCCGCCGAAACTGTCGATCGCCGTCCTGCCGTTCGCCAACATGAGCGGTGACGCCGAACAGGATTACTTCGCCGACGGCATTTCTGAGGACATCATCACGGCGCTGTCCAAACTGTCGCAGCTCTTCGTCATCGCACGCAATTCGTCGTTCACCTTCAAGGGCCAGAACGTCCATGTGCAGGAGGTGGGCTCGAAGCTCGGCGTGCGGCATGTACTCGAGGGCAGCGTACGCAAGTCGGGGAACAGGGTGCGCATCACCGCGCAGCTCATCGATGCAACCTCGGGCGGCCATCTTTGGGCAGAGCGGTTCGATCGCGACCTGACCGACATATTCGCCGTGCAGGACGACGTGACGCAGCAGATCGTCGGGGCGTTGGCGCTTAATCTGACTGAGGGCGACCGTCAGCGGCTGGCGCCCGAGTATGCGCGCAACACGCAGGCATATGACTATTTCATGCGGGGCCGGGAGCTGTGGCACCGGCTGACGAAGGAGACGAACGTCGCAGCCCGCGACCTCTTGCAACGTGCGATCGAACTGGACCCGAAGTTTGCCTCTGCCCACGCCTTCCTCGCCCTCACGCACGGGCTCGATTACCTGAACAGGTGGAGTGCGTCGCCGCCGGAATCGATGGCGCAAGCGGAAGAGGCTGCAACGCGAGCGGTAACGCTGGATGACAGCGATCCCTGGGCGCATTGGGCGCTGGCTATCGTCAAGCTGTATACACGACGGCACGATGAGGCCATCAACGAGGCCGAGCACGCGATAGCTCTCAATCCGAACTTCGCCGAAGGGCACGTGATCCTCGGCGAGTCGCTGCACTATTCGGGCAGATCCGAAGAGGCGCTCGAGAGTTACGCCCGGGGCAAGACCTTGAATCCATACTTTCCGGATGTGCTTCTGCATTTCCAGGCTTTGGCATCGTTTCAACTCGGAAGGTACGAAGAGGCCGTTGACCTCTTGCTGCAGCGGCTGGCTCGCAACGCCGTCACCGATGTCTCGCGCGCGCTTCTGGCCGCCAGCTACGGCCATCTGGGCCGTTTCGCCAAGGCCCGCAGGGCATGGCAGGAGGTGCTTCGCATCAATCCCGACTATTCGCTGGACTACCGACGCAAGGTCTTGCCCTACAAGAACCCTGCCGATTTCGAACTCATCGTGGATGGGCTCCGCAAGGCCGGTATCGTGCAATGACAGGTGAGGCCATGTCAGGTCAGGCCTTGAACTGCGGCCGATCGCGAATGGACTCTCCGCGAATAAAACCTGATGCGAAGCTCAGGTCGCCTTGATCTCTGCCTGGCCGATCTTGCGCCATCGGGCGTCTTCTCGAACCAGTTTCAGGTCGTCGGACGTCTCGGCAAATGTTTGCAAGCGATACTGCCGCAGCAGATCCGCGAAGAGCGCCCCTTGCGGCAGGCCGGCAAGCTGCTCGCGAACCGAGATCTTTTCATCGATGACCCGCACGCCCCAGGCATTTTCCCGAACCTGCAGCTCCTGAGCCAGATCGCGCTCTTCCGGCGCGTTCTCGTCAAGCGCGGCCAGCAGGATCGAGTGGAAAAGCGCCACATAGCCAATCTGTCTCAGGCCGCCCACAACCCGCACGCGCGGCAATATGGCGAGCACGAGGAACGTGAGGAACAAGTTCGGCAGCAGCACGCCTTCCAGTAGCGCCTGCTTGAGATGCGTTCGCTCGAACGGGATGGAAAGACCATGCGGCCTGTCGGGCTCGATCAGGTGCCCGTTCTCGAGGACGAGCTTGCGCACGCGCTCGTCGCGGATGCCCCAGAAATAGGCTGTGGCATTGGGCAGGAATCTGCCAAATGGTCTCGATGCGGTCTCTTGCAGGGCACGTTCGAGACGCTGGCGCCTCGCGGGCTCAAAGAGCAGCTTGGAAAGAAGGCTGCCGTCATATTCCAGATGCCGAGCCATGGCGGCCGCGGCCAGCCGATCATCGATGAAAACCGGCTTGGCCATGCCGGAACAGTCCCAATTGGCGACCAGATCCTCGTTGAGGGCTGTCACCGCGTCGGCCGCGGTTGCAAACATCTTGTCCCGGCTGGCAAGCAGTGTGCCCAGCCAGCGGCTGGCATCCGTTTCATCACCCACCGCTTCGAGCGCACGCTTGTTGAGGAAGACGGGACCGGCCACGCAGGCGCTTTTGCGGCAAAGCTTGTGGCGCCCCATGCCAAACAGGTTGACCTTGTCGTCGCCGATATCGAGCCATCCGGGCCCCTCCCGGCCGATTGTCTCCATGGTCATCGTCGTTCCCATGAAGCAGAAGAAGGCCGAGAGCCCGCTTTCGACCGCGCCGAGCCAGGCAAGCAGGAGGGCGTCGAAGGTGATCCGGTCCATCAGAAGCAGACAGTGCAGGCCCGACTGAATGACCGGTCTGTGCTCGAACTCGTCGAAGGCCTTGCCGACCTCTTCAGGCTGCATGATCGCACCAAGACGCTGATGCAGCACGTCGCGCAGGATCGAGCGGGCAGCGATCGCCGGGTCCGATGCAGGCCTTACCACCGGCCGCCACAGATGGCGGGCATAATCGGAAACCGGTGCATTCCAGTTCTGCTCGATGTCACGCACGACCTCCGGGCAGAGCAGCGACAGCACAGCCAGAATTTCCGCCGGAGGCGCAGGGATTGGGTCAGCCACGGCGGTCATCTGTCCCGTCTGGCGGCTCGCGGTGCAAACGCCAAGGGAGACCAGACTTCCTGGATGCCGGCCCACACATGGATCGTCAACTCATCAGAACGGTGTGAGATGAAATTATCCTACAGAGCTCTCCATCGGCAACCACCAGTTCGCCAACTCGGCTTGAATTGCTAGATTGGCCAAACAGTTAACACCGAACAGCCGATTTCAGAATCGCAGCCGGGCCATGCTCAGGAGGTCGTGGTACTGCCCGTCGGTAAAGCCGGCTTTCACATGCCGACCTTCGACCTCGAAGCCATGGCTTTTGTAGAGGCGCATGGCCGGTTCGTTGTCGGCATAGACGGTCAATTCGACCCGCTTCAGAGCGCGCCAGTTGTCGGCCACGTCGAGCAGCGCGCCAAGTATGGCAGAGCCGATGCCTTTGCCGACAAAGGCATCGTCAAGACCCATATTGATCTCGCCGATATGCGAACGGCGCGGCGAGCCCTGCACGACCAGGCTGCCATGGCCGACGACCCTGCCCTCCACCTCCGCAACGATCCAGGTGGTTTCCTGGCCGGACTTGGCGATGCGCCGCTCCACCTGCTCCACCATCTCGAAAGGCATCCTGAGCGTGCCCGAGCGGAAGCCCGGCATGTTGAAGATGGCGCAAAGCGCCTCCGCATCGCTTAGCCGAACGGATCGGAGCTGCGGCTGGATGTTCTCGGAGGATGGCGAGGTTGTGCTGGTCATAACGTTCCGGGCGATGGCAATCGGCACGGTACGATGCACCCTACGTCACCTGAAAATCCAGCCGTCTCTAGAACCTATGATGCCGATTGCGAGCTGAAATACCGAGTGGCGGCGGAGATTTTGAAGACGCCGCTGATGCCGATCCAGCCGAAAAGGGCGAGCCAGCACAATGTCCCGATCGCCGCCCAGTCGATCCGGTGCACGGCAGCGTCGGTGATGACGAGTCCAACAATGGCAAGCAGGCCAACCAGCAACTGCGCCAAGCCCAGCACCAGCAGTTCCTCGCGCGGCGCGCTTCTCCAGACGACATATATGCCGCCCGCCCCCGCGAGGAAGATGGCGCTGTAAACCTGAGCGTGGAAGCCATCGACCGGCCATGGCCAGAAGCTGCCGAATGTCAGGGGGAACAGCAACAGGCCGACGCCATAGAGCCCAAGGACTGCCGATTCCACCGGCATGTAGCCGCGCCATGCGGGCCTTAAGGTCACGCCTTTTGCAGAAGGACGGGCCCCGGCCCGCCATAGGAACAGCCCGGATACCGCGACCGAACCAAGATAGACCAGAAACCAGAGCCAGGGCGCTTTGCGCCCGAAGTTGAAATAGTCGAGATTGATGAACGAGGCCAGCGACACGATGACGGTGAAGATGAGGGCCATGACGAGCACGAGCCTGCCAGGCGACCAGCGATTCCAGAACAGCAGCGCCGCCATCACGACCATTTCGGCGGTGTAGAAGCCACCAAGGAAGCGGGCATTGAACGGGGTGACGGCCCAAGGCCAGCGCGGCTTGACCAGCACGGGCGCGAAGAACAGGCCGGCGCCTACGGCCAGGACGATAATGACCACCAAGGAAAAGAGGCGCAGGGTGGCCGGAAGCGGCGGATTGTCGGATGTCGGCATCGGAGAGCCCGCATAGATAAATGCCCATGGTCATCATAGTGCCGCTTGCGGCCGGCGAAAATCCTGCAAACGGAATTGAGCTATCGCCCGGCTTGTCTATTCGAATGGCCGTAGGGTCGGTTTCGAAGTAAAATGGCGCAGTCGGACCAAGACCGGTCCGGTCACCACGTTTCGGCGGCGCACTTCTTCCGGAGCCTGCACGATGAACGAAGCTCAGGATCTGTTCTCGCTTCTGCGGCAATCGACCGATGTCGATCCGCGGGCAATCGATGCGATCAAGCGAACCATCGCGGAGGGCAAGGACCGCGAGCTTTGCCGCATCAATGCTCTAGCGTTCGCCAGCAAGCATGGCCTCGACGAGGAACGCGCCATAGGCGCCTTTCTGCATGCGGCGCGGGTGGGCCTGTTCGACATTTCCTGGAATGTTCTATGCCCCGGCTGTGGCGGCGTGCTCGACAGCAACGCCACGCTGAAAACCCTGCAGAAGGACGAATATACCTGCGCGCTGTGTTCCGAGGGCTATTCACCGACCCTCGACGAGATGGTCGAGGTGACATTCACGGTCAGTCCTCGCGTGCGCAAGATTGCCGCCCACAATCCACACGAACTGCCGTTGGTGGAATATTTCCGCCAGATCTACTGGGCGTCCGGCGTCGACCTGCCGGAAGAGGATTTCGCCAAGACGATGGAAGCGTTCTCGCTGGAGGATATCGAGCTTGCGCCCGGTGAAAAGGCTGTTCTGCCCGTACAGCTTCCGTCCGAATTCATCATCGTCTTCGAGCCGGTCACCCATTCAGTGCAGTTCATCGACGTCAAGGGCGAACCGACAAGAGAGCGCCGAAGCCTCTCATTGGTCTTCGACCGCGAGCATGTCCAGAACCAGACGCTGGAGATGCAACCCGGCCCGTTGCGCATTTCGCTGGAAAACAGGACCGACACCCGCGTGCTGCCGACGGTCTTCATCGCCGGCCAGGAATTGCATGATCTCCTGGGCAAACGCCGGCCGTTCCTGACAGCCAAGCGCCTGCTCACCAACCAGACCTTCCGCGATCTCTATCGCACCGATACGCTCGACATCAACCAGCGCCTGAAGATCACTAGCCTCACCTTCCTGTTCACCGACCTGCGCGGATCGACCGAGCTTTACGAGCGGGTGGGCGATCTTTCAGCCTTCGATCTCGTGCGCGTGCATTTTCAGGTCCTGCACGAGATCGTCGCGTCCGAGGCAGGCGCGGTGGTGAAGACGATCGGCGATGCGGTGATGGCGACCTTCGCGACGCCGGATCGTGCGATTGCGGCGGCCCTCAGGATGCGCGACGCCATGCGTGCGCTCAATGAGAAGAGCGGGCGCGAGGATCTGCTGCTCAAGATCGGAGTTCATGCCGGCCCGTGCATTGCTGTGTCTATGAACGAGCGACAGGACTATTTCGGCCAGACGGTCAACATTGCTTCGCGGGTCCAGAACCTTGCCAACGCACAGGCGATCTTCGCCACGCGCGCGGTGGTCGACGACAATCTCACCGCCGATCTGTTGCACAGGAACGCGCTGACGCCCGTGCCACACGAGGTCTCGCTGCGCGGCATCGAGAGGGAGATAGCGGTATACACGATCCCCTAAGACTTGGGCCGTTGGGGACCTCAGACGCGCCTGCAGACAAAATAGCGATCGGCGGGTACCGAAGGCGGCAGTGGAAGGCTTTGCAACTGCGGGTGATCGAGCGGCGTGCCGCTGACCGCAATGCCTCCGACGCGAAGCAGGCGCGCGGTCAGTTCGGGGAGCCAGGTAGAGGTCACTGCATCGCGATCTTCATAGCCGGTGCCGATGTCGGCATGAACAAGAGCGGCCTCGATGCCGATGAACCTGCTCGCCGTCTCGCGGATTTCGCCGAGCACGAGGTTTTCAGCTTCGGGAATTGAGCTGGCGTGTGCGGCAAGTGCGCGGTCGAACGCCACGATCCGTCGGCCGGGCAGACGCTCGCGCAGATGGTGGAACGTCCGGCCATTGCCGAGGCCGAGCTCAAGGATGGGACCCTCGATCTTCGCCACCTCCGCGCAGACTTGATCGAGAATGTCGCGCTGTGCGGTCAGCCTGCGGATGAAACTTTCGAGGCGACTCATATGCGTTTGTGTGTCCTGAACCAGCTCAAGAGAGCGGCAATGCCCGCGACCAGGATGAAGCCCGAGAGCAACGTGTTAGCCCGATCCGGCGTCGCCGCATATAGAGGCGAACGGTCAACGCGGCAACAACAGAACAGGCCCCCGACGAACCGGGCGGAGTCTGCGCCTTGAAGCGCGGCGGACTGGCGATGTCACTTGTAGGGGTCCGCAGCGTCCCGCAAGCCGTCGCCCAGGAAGTTGAACGCCAGAATGACGAGAATGACGGGGAGGATCGGCAAAAGTAGCCATGGATAAAACGCGATCACGCTGACGCTGCGCGCCTCAGTAAGCAGGATGCCCCAACTGGTTATCGGTGCCCGCAGCCCGAGCCCGAGGAAGCTCAGCGCCGTCTCGCCCAGGATCATGCCGGGTATGGAGATCGTCGCCGTCGCGATCAGATGCGACATGAAGCCCGGAATGAGGTGCCGCCGGATAATGCGGCCGCTGCTGGCGCCCATCAATTGCGCGGCCAGAACGTAATCCTCCTCTCGCAACGCTAAAAGCTTTGAACGCACGGCCCGCGCCAATCCGGTCCAGTCGAGCAGCCCGAGGATGACGGTGATGCCAAAATAGATCAGGATCGGACTCCAAGTTATCGGCATGATCGCCGCCAGAGCCAGCCATAGCGGAATGCTGGGGATCGATTGCAGAACTTCGATTATCCGTTGAACGATCAGGTCGAAGATGCCGCCGTGATAGCCGGCCAGTCCGCCGATGACTATGCCGAGCAGGAAGCTGAAACTGATGCCGACGAGGCCGATCGTCAGTGAAATGCGTGCACCATAGATGATGCGCGAGAGCACATCGCGCCCCAGCCTGTCAGTGCCGGCCAGGAAGAGCTGGCCGTTTTCGGCAGGGCAGACAAAATGCCTGTCACCTTCGATCAGGCCCCAGAACCGGTAGCTGTCGCCCTCGCAGAAGAAGCGGATCCGCTGAACATCGTCCTGTTGGTCGATGTAGTTCCGCTTCAGCGTGTCCATATCCAGCTTCATCTGGCGGCCATAGACGAACGGCCCGACGAACTGGCCGTTGTGGAACAGGTGCACCCGCTGCGGCGGCGCATAGATGTAGTCCATGTTGCGCGTGTGCAGATTGTAGGGCGCCAGGAACTCGCAGATCAGTATCGCGAAATAGAGCACCGCCAGGAATATGCCGGATACAAGAGCAAGCCGGTGGCGTCGGAATTTCCACCACATCAGCCGCAACTGGGACGCCTGAAAGACCTTCGACTGCTCCGGCGTCATTGCCTCGACCGACTGCAGGTCAAAGGGCGCGATGGAAACATAGTGTTGCAGCGGAGCACCCGGAGCGGGAAGTGGCGATTGCGTGTTCATTTGGTACTGCCGCCCTGCAAACGAATTCGTGGATCAAGCAGTGCCAGCGCCAGATCGGAAATCAGCACGCCGATGACCGTCAGGAAGGCAAGGAACATCAGGAACGACCCTGCCAGATACATGTCCTGGCTTTGCAGCGCCTTGATCAGCATCGGTCCGGTCGTTTCCAAAGACAGCACGATCGCCGTGATTTCGGCACCGGAAATGATGGCCGGCAGGATAGAGCCGATGTCCGAAATGAAGAAATTGAGCGCCATGCGCAGCGGGTATTTGACCAGGGTCCTGAAGGGATGAAGGCCCTTGGCGCGCGCCGTCACGACATATTGCTTGTGAAGCTCATCGAGCAGATTGGCGCGCAGCCGCCGGATCATGCTTGCCGTGCCCCCGGTTCCGATGATCAAGACCGGGATCCAGAGATGGGCGAGGATCGACTTCGCCTTGGCCCAGCTCATCGGCTCGCCGAGATATTGCTGGTCCATGAGATGGCCGACGGACGTGCCGAACCAGATATTGGCGAAATACATCAGGATCAGCGCCAGCATGAAGTTCGGGATGGCAAGGCCGAGAAGGCCGAAGAAAGTCAGGCCGTAGTCGCCCCAGCTGTATTGATGCGTGGCCGAGTACATGCCGATCGGAAAGGCGATGAGCCAGGTGAAGAGGATCGTCACGAAGGAAACCAGCACGGTCAGCCACATTCGGTCCCCGATCACGTCGCGAACCGGCAGCTCATATTCGAAGGAATAGCCGAAATCGCCGTGCAGCATCCCGCCGACCCAGTAGAAGTAGCGAATGACCGGCGGCTTGTCGAAACCATAGTCCTTCCGCATCATCTCGATGCGGTCGGAATCCACCGCTTCGCCCTGAGCCCGAAGCTCGGCAACATAGCTGTCGAAATAGTCGCCTGGGGGAAGTTCGATGATCGTGAACACAAGCGCCGATATGATCAGCAGCGTTGGAACCATTACGGCAAGGCGCCAGACAATATATCGAAGCACGCTCAGGACTCTCCAAGCCAGAATGTATCGGGCATGTAGACACCGAAATAGGCGGTCGGGTCGTAGCCGTAGAGCGCCTTGTCAGGCAGATTGCGCAGCCGCGAGGAGGCCAGAACCGGCTGATATGTTCCGTTCACCGTGCCGATCGAAAACACCTGATCGGTGTAGATCGACAGCATTGAATTCCAGATTTCAGCGCGCTCCGTGGCTTCGGTCGATGCGTTCCAGCGCTTGAGTAAGGTCATCAACTCGACCACCGGCGGAAGATCGGGCGCCTCGCCGAGCCTGCCACGAGACAAGTAGTGAGCACCCCAGAGCGGCCATTGCAGTTGGTCGTCAATGGTGGGGGCCAGCTGGTACGGGTTCATGTCGGCGGTCGGCACGCCATTGTCGATGCCCGACCACATCGACATCATGATCTGGCCGCCAAGCGCGCGACTGCGAAAGATGTCGCGCTGCGAAGTCCGGATGAACAGGGCGATACCGATCTGGCGCCAGTGATCGCTGATGAGCTCGAGCGCATCCGTTTCCAGCGTGCTTTCGCCGGCCGTTTCCACGACGATCTGCGCCGGGCGTCCATCGGGAAGTATCCGCAGGCCGTCATTGTCACGCGTCTGAAGCCCGACCTCGTCGAGTAGGGCATTGGCCTGATCAGGATCGTAGGTAACCCAGGCTTTCGCGAATTCGGGCCGGTAGAGCGGGCTCTCCGGCAGGACCGTATCGGCACTTTCCTGCGCCAATCCATAGAACACGGCCATATTGATCTCGCGCCTGTGCACAGCGAGCGACAGTGCTCGACGCACGCGCACGTCGCGAAAAAGGCCACGCCAGACCTGGTCGGCACAATTCAGATTGGGCAGCAGCGCCAGTCGCGAACCCTGTGTGCGTTTCCAGAGGTGCATCTTGACCGGGTAGCGCTTCTCCGCGTCCTTCAGGAAGGAGTAATCGCTGAAATCAATTCCCATGCATTGCAGGTCGCTCTCGCCCGCGCCGGTCTTGGCGGAAATAATCGCCGACGAGCTCACATTCATGACAATCCGGTCAACATAGGGCAGTTGCCGGCCATTCTCGTCTATGCGGTGAAAGAACGGATTGCGCTCGAAGACGAACTGCTCAGCCGGCGGCTTGGTCCGGTTCCGCCAGGGATCGAGCGTCGGCAGTTCCGGGTTCTCCGGGCGATACTGCCGCGACATGCGGATATGCAGGAGCGTCCATTTCTTGGCCCTGTTCTCCTCCATCAGGCCGGCGAGCCGGAATGGATCCTGGTATTTCTTGTGGAACTGCTTGAGATAGGCGGCCGGCAGAACAAGCGATAGCGGCGAAGCAGCAGCGAGCTTGGGCAGGAAGTCGGGATTCGGCGCATCCCAGGTATAACGGACCGTCAACGGATCGACGATCTCGAAGCGTGGCGGTTTGCCGTCGGCCAGCAGGGCCGGGGCGAGCCCGCCTTGCGAAAGTTCGTCGTTCAGCCAGACATCTTCCCAGCAATAGCGAAAGTCCTCCGGCGTCAGCAGGCTACCGTCAGACCATTTATGTCCTTCCCGTATCTTGAAGGTGAAGACGCGATCGTCTGCCACCTCGAAACTTTCAAGAATGTCGGCTTGCAAGTTGAGCTTTTCGTCATAGCCGACCAGGCGAGCATATCCGTAGATCGTCATCATCCGGATATCTTTCTGACTGCCGATGATCGTGCGCAGCGTGCCGCCGTACTGGCCGGGCTGCCGCCCCATCGCAGCGAGATTCAACACGCGCGGGCTCTTGGGCAAGCGCTCGGAGAGTGCCGGCAGCGCCAGGGCCTTCAGCAGCGGCTGAAGAAATTCCGGCTCCAGATCGCCTGCGCGCAACGTGCCCGGCACAAACGCGGAAGCCATGAGTCCAAGGACGGTGCGCCGGCTGATCAATGGCGTAGCTCGCTGACATCGGCCGAACGTCGGGCCAGCACGAGGTGGCCGCCACCAAGATCGAGTGGCGACAGTACATCCTCGTCGCCCTCATCGCGGAATTGCGGTCCCCATGCGCTGGTGTCGGAAGCGCCGCTGAGCTTCAGCGTCTTGAAATCCATCGGCCTGTCGAGGTCGGGGAAAGGTACTGCGGCGACGAGTGAGCGCGTGTAGGGGTGGATCGGTTTCCTCAGCAGAGTTTCGCGCGGCGCAAGCTCGACGATACGCCCACCGCACATCACCGCGATTCGATCTGCCATGTAGTCCACCACCGCCAGATTGTGCGATATGAACAGGTAGGTCAGGCCCAGTTCCTTCTGCAGGTCCTTCAGCAGGTTCAAGATCTGCGCCTGGACAGAGACGTCGAGCGCCGAAACCGGCTCGTCGCAGATCAGCAGTTCAGGGCCCAGCGCCAACGCGCGCGCGATGCCGATACGCTGACGCTGCCCGCCGGAGAAACTGTGCGGATAGCGCTTGATGAAGCGCGGATCGAGCCCGATCGCCTGCATCAGGCTTTTGACAGTGGCGAGTCGGGACGCGGCATCGCCACGTTGATGGATCTCCAGCGGCTCGCTCAGGATGTTCTCCACCGTCATGCGAGGTGACAGCGATGAAACCGGATCCTGGAAGACCATCTGGATTTTGGCGCGCAGCATGCGCAGGGCGTCTCCCTCGCCTTGCAAGACGTCGATCGCTCCATCGCGGCCGTTGAACGTCACAGAGCCGCCGCTAGGGGTGATAGCCCGCATAAGGATCTTGCTGACCGTGGTTTTGCCGGAGCCGCTTTCGCCGACCAGCCCCAGGCACTCGCCGCGCCTGATATCGAAGCTCACGCCGCCCACGGCGCGAACCGTGGTTTGATGATCCCCGCCAAACAATCCGGACTTGCGGATTGTGAAGGTCTTTTTCAGATCCCTGACCGACAACAGGATATCGTCTGGCCCCTTCGACGGCGGCGCCGTCTGCTTGCCGAGCAGGTTCTCGACATTCACCGGCACCTCGCGCAGCGCCTTTAGCCTTTCGCCAGGCTTCAGGTCGAAATGCGGAACGGCTGCCATCAGGCCCTTCAGGTAGGGGTGACCTGGTCGGCGGAATATCGCCTCGACAGGTCCCGCTTCCATGATCTCGCCATGGTACATGACCACGACCTCGTCGGCGACGTTGGCGACCACGCCGAGGTCGTGGGTGATCAGCAACATCGCCATGTTCAGCTTGGTCTGAAGGCCGCGCAGCAAATGTAGGATTTGCGCCTGGATGGTGACGTCCAACGCCGTCGTCGGCTCGTCGGCGATCAACAGGGCGGGCCGGCAGATAAGCGCCATGGCGATCATGGCGCGCTGACGCAATCCTCCTGAAAGCTCAAAGGGATACATATCATAGGCGCGTTTGGGATTGGGAAAGCCGACAAGACCGAGCATTTCCTCGGTCCGCGCCTTGCGCTCCGCCCGAGCCATGGGGGTATGAATCTGCAAGGATTCGCTGACCTGGTTGCCGATCGTGTGCAGCGGCGACAGCGATGTCATCGGCTCCTGAAAGATCTTGCCGATGCGGCTGCCTCTCAATGCCCGGATTTCGGGTCCGTCACGTGGCATCTTCAGGATATCTTGCGTGGTGCCGGGCCTTTCAGGATCGGAGAACAGGATACGGCCGCGAACATGGGCTGATCCCGGCAGAATGCCCATCACTGCCTGGCTGAGAACCGATTTTCCGGAGCCGGACTCGCCCACAAGCGCGGTAACCTTGCCGGGCAGGACGCGAAGATTTGCGCGCCTGACGGCATGCAACGGTCCGCCGATGATGGCAAAAGAGATGCCAACATCCTCGATCCGCAGCAGATCAACACCCGAATTCATTCCACACCAGCCCCAATCTGGCAGGTTCGGAAGCGAGACTAACCTATTGCCAGCTTAGAGCAACTTGGATTCGGAACGGTCGCCAGCGGCGGAACCGGCGAGCGGACTGTCTATCTGGGGCCCTTCGGATCAGGTCGTGGCGGTTACTGGAGCTTGCTCGGGTCGCCCGCCGACAGCCGCGCGGCATCGCGGTGAAGCAGCATGACCTGCTCGGCGTCCGATCTTCGGTCATAAACCGGCTCCAGCGCACCGTCTTCATCGACTGCGAGAGCACCCGACAGATCGGGTGAGAGCACCGTCAGTTTCTGCTTGATGCCAGCCAGTTCCTCGCTGCCGAGCGTCAGCCAGTTGCTGGCGCCGCAATAGCTGGCGAAGTCCTTGCTGGCGAGAATGCTGTGCGGATATTTCTTGGTCAGTACCTGGAGGCGCTGGACCTCGTTTACAGCCGAGCCGAAGACGGAGAATGTGAGCCGGTCGGTAAGCCCGACATTGCCGAACATCACATTGCCGACATGTAGGCCGATACCAAATTTTATGTCGATTAGCCCCTTTTCCTTTCTGCGCAGATTGAGATCCGTCACGCGCGCTGTGGCGCTGCGCGCTGCCGCAAGAGCAGCCTGGCAGGCGATCTCGGACTGCGAGCGATGCCTTTCGCAAGGGTAAACGGCGATGAAGCCATCCCCGATGAAACTCATGATCTGCCCACCTTTGCGATTGAAAGGTGCTGCAACGGCGTCGAAAAACTGGTTCAGCGTATCGATATAGATTTCACGGCCGGAGGTTTCGGCAAGCCTTGACGACCCGCGCATGTCGCCCATGACCAGCGCGGCCCGGATTGTATCGCCCTCGCCGCGCTTGATCTGACCGTCAAGCACGCGCCTGCCGGCGTCGCCGCCGAGATAAGTGGTCATCATGTTGTCGGCGAGCTTGGTGAGCACCGCCATCTTGGTTGCCATAGCGAGATGGTTCTGGATGCGCAGCAGCGCCGAAATCATGCTGTCGCTGAACCCTGCGGCACTGTCGGTGGACCAGGACCCCATCATGCCCTGACTGGCGTTGCCGTTGAAGGAATGCACGAAAGCCAAATAGTCGGTGACGCCTATAAGCCTGAGATCATCGAAAACAGGAAACTCTGAAGGCAGCGACGGGTCGAGCCGGCGTCGCAGGTGGTCGAGCTTATTGCTGAGCAGATGATAGTATGGGCTGGTCAGGAACCTGTCGGACGGCGCGCCGGGCTCATTGCGGAAGCTTTCGATTTCTAAGCCTCGGCCGCGAACCCAGGTGAAGCCAAGCGCATCATAAAGCGGATGAAGCATCGAAAAGCTCAAATGCACCCGCTTCAACGGCAGGCCGGCAGCAGCCAGCCGTTCGCAAAAGCCTTTTACCAATGTTTCCAGGTCGTTGCCGGCAAGTACCGATTGGTTCAGCCAATCGGCTACCTTATCCATGAGGATGGTGGAAATTTCTGCTTGCGTTGTGCTCATGCTATCTCGAAACTCCTCGAAGACGAGGCATTGTCCTTTGATCCGCCCACAACACAGTCCGCCAACGACCCCAAGAAGAGATCCCCGAAGTTAATGAAGCCAGCTTTGGCAGGAAAAGCCGGCGAAGAACTTCGCAACTGGCTGTCCGTGCGGGCGAGCGACAGGCGTAACTTTATCTATTAACTGGGGCATTATGTGTCGACGCTGCCGGCCGAGTGCAACCAAGATACTGACATCGAGCAAAGAATTCGCCGGCTCAGACCGCCGTCAGGCCTTTACCACCGTCTCTCGGGCTAGCCCGAGGCGGCCAAAAACATTGCGCGTGTCGACGATCAGAAGGGCGTGATCGGCGATCGCCTGATAGTCGATCGCGTCGTGGTCGGTTGCAACGACGACAGCATCGAAATCCTTCAAGGTTGCCTCGCTCAATTCGACAGACCGACGCCCCTTGATCGCCATATGCTCCCGTGTCGTCGGAATTTCTCTGACGTGCGGATCGTGGAATTCGGCCTTGCCGCCCCATTCCTCGATGAGTTCAATGAGCCGCAATGAAGGGCTCTCGCGGATGTCCGGAACATTCTTCTTATAGGCGAGCCCAATGATGAGAATGCGCGAGCGGCTGAGCGCCTTGCCGCAACGCTGGTCCAGCGCCCTGGCCAGTTCATCGACCACATGACGCGGCATAGCCGTGTTGATCTCTGCCGCCAGCTCGATGAAGCGGGTCGGCAGTTCGTATTCGCGCGCCTTCCACGTCAGGTAGAAAGGATCGATGGGGACGCAGTGCCCGCCAAGTCCGGGCCCAGGATAGAAAGGCATGTAGCCGAAGGGCTTGCTCTTTGCCGCCTCGATCACCTCCCAGATGTCGATGCCCATCGCACCGAGCACGACCTTCAACTCGTTGACCAGGGCTATGTTGACCGAGCGAAAGATGTTTTCCGTCAGCTTGACCGCCTCGGCGGTCGCGGTGGTGGAAACCGGAACGACGGTCTTGACCACACCTTGGTAGAAGGCCTTCACGAGCGCCGCCGCTTCAATGCCGTCGCCTGCCACGACCTTGGGGATCGTCGCGACTTCAAAGCTGCGGTTGCCGGGATCCTCGCGTTCGGGCGAGAAGCCAAGGAAGAAGTCTATTGTCGACTGCAAGCCGGTTTGTTCCAGGATGGGCTTGATCACGTCGTCGGTGGTGCCGGGATAGGTGGTCGATTCCAGCACGACCAGCTGGCCGAGACGCAGATGCTTCGCGATGGTGCCTGCCGTGTTCCTGACAAAGGAGAGGTCTGGCTCGCGGTTTTTCGTCAGCGGCGTCGGAACGCAGATGATGATGACATCGCAGACGGCCAGTTCGGCAAAATCCGCAGTGGCGCGAAACCGTCCACTCGACACCTCGACGGCAAGGGCAGTGGACGTCACCGCCTCGATGTAGGATTGCCCGCTGTTCAGATTCTCGACCTTCTGGGCTTCGATGTCGAAGCCGAAAACCGGGGAGCCGGCGCGTGCTACCGCGACCGCCAGCGGCAATCCGACATAACCCAGTCCGATCACCCCGACTTGCGCGGTGCGCGTCGAAATCCGGTTTAGCAGACTGTCATATGTCGATCGTGAGGCGTCCAAAAATCTGTTTTCCTCAATGTGGACAGACTGCCCGCTTCCACGGCGAGGCTCATGTGGGTCCAACAACCCCGAGGCATATTGCGGAAAATGGATCTCCGCAAGCCGTCGTCAGGCCGACACCTTCGCCTTCAGGCTTGCGGCAGCCATCGCATAACCGCCGGCGGCGCCGTCGATGAAATGAACATGATCGCGCTGCAGCGGCGAGGCGACGAGGCACGTCATCAACGCCGATTGCTGGCGGTGCAGGCCATAGGTGCAAATGCCCGCCTCTTCGGCCTGCTGCAGCCGGTGCTCGATCCGCTGCAACAAATCCGCATCTACATCGATGGTCATCTTCAAGCCGTCATCGAACTTCCGGAAATCCGAATTGCTGGCCACGTCGCGTTTGTAGATCTTCGGATCGAACCTCCCGATCGTCCAGCCATATCGATCGGTCACAGCCGCAAGCGACAACAGGAACACTATCCACAGCTTCGACAACCACCGCCTTCCCGCCGGCGCGACGGCCCGGGCCTCGAGATCGAGGCCGGCGGGCGAAAAACCGTAGGCCGGCCCGTTCACCGGCACCGGATGGCCATCGCGTTCCTGTCGACCGACAAGGGCGATGATGTCGGAAGCCAGAACCTGAAAGCCGCGCACATCGCGCGAGGCCCCCGGAACGGCTATGATCGAGACGATTTCGCCATGCCGGGCTTCGATCGGGCTCCAGCGGCAGGAGAGACCGGTCAAATCCGGCCGCGCGTTGGCCGGCGCAGGATCGATCAGGTAGCGCCCCGCTTTCATCTCGGCTTCCGCCCAACTGCCGCCGCCGCCGGCAAACATGGCATAGAACACCGCTTCGGAGGCCCGGAACCTCGCTACCCGAACGTCGAGGCCTTGCGCTCTTATATCCTCTATCGGCACGATTGCGGCACGCAAGGTCAGGTCCAGTTCGTCCGCCACCCATCGCTGGACCGCCGCCAGGGCGTTGCGCGTTATCTCCAGGGCCGAGCTCGGAAACGCCACGAGCGCGCCGTCGCCGCCGAAGACAAAGGGAAGATCTTGCCGACCCAGCGCATTGAGCAGCGCCGAAATGACGCTGGCGCCGGCCATATTCACGGTTTTATAGCGCCCGGCCCCGATCGCCTTGGTCGAGCCGACGATGTCGGCGGTGGCCAGCGCCCAGCCATCGGGGAGCGGCCGATAGTTGTCGATGTCGGCAACGCTTTCGAACTTCGCGAACACCGGCAAGGAAGCGACGAACGGGTCGGACGCTGCGGCTGTTTCCATGAGCATGCAATAGCACATTCCACTGCTTGAAGGTGAAACTCGATCATGCTTCGAAATTGACTTGCGCAGGCTTTCGAATGATAGGCTCCGGCGATGCGAATTGCCTTCTACGCGCCGCTGAAGTCGCCCAATCATGCCGTTGCCTCTGGCGACCGTCAGATGGCACGGATGTTGATCAAGGCGCTTGAGCATGGAGGGCATCGCGTCGATCTGGCATCCGAATTGCGCTTCTATCTACGCGAACCGGAGTCGAAAAGTTTCGATGCGCTCAAGGTCGAAGCCCGACAGGAAGTCGCGCGGCTGACAGAGCTTTGGCAGCGTGACGGCAAGCCCGACCTCTGGTTCTCCTATCATCTCTATTACAAGGCGCCCGACCTGATCGGGCCCGAGCTGGCGTCGGCCTTTGCCATCCCCTATGTGACCGCGGAAGCCTCCTATTCGAAGCGGCGCAACGTCGGTTTTTGGACCGATATGCAAGCCTTGGTGGCGCGAGCCGTCGAACAGGCGGCGCTGAACATCTGCTTCACGCAAAGGGATCGTCGGGGACTGACAGACGCTCTTCCAGACGCCGTTTTCGGCATGCTTTCGCCCTTCATCGACACATCGGTATTCCGGGAACTGCCGGCGCGTGGTTGTCCGACGCGTCTCGTTACCGTCGCCATGATGCGACCGGGCGACAAGGTCGATAGCTATCGCATGCTCGCGCACGCCCTCGCTCCGATCGGCCACCTGCCCTGGACCATGTCGGTCGTCGGGGACGGGCCTGCCCGTGACGAGGTCAAAGCGCAATTCGCCGGCCTGCCCGCCGACCGGATCGAATGGCTTGGCGCGATCGAGCCAGCCGCCGTGCCGGATGTCCTCTACAGTGGAGGGATTTACGTCTGGCCGGGTTGCGGCGAAGCTTATGGCGTTGCCTATCTTGAAGCACAAGCTGCCGGCCTTCCGGTGGTGGCGCAGGACCTCGCCGGCGTGCCGGAGGTCGTGCGGGATGGCCAGACCGGATTTCTCACCCCGCCGGGCGATGTGGCAGCGTTCACGTCTGCCATTGAAAGGCTTCTGGTCCGTGACGACGAAAGAACCGCCATGGCCGGCAACGCCAGACGTTTCATCCTCGAAGAACGCTCTCTCGGTACTGCAGCGGCGCGGCTTTCCGAACTTCTTGCGAAGATCGCGGTTGCATGACATTCGATCAGATCTGGCAGCCCTTGGTGGAAGAACTGGCGTGCTGGCGACGGGCGGACCGCAAGGCGGAGTTCTGGTTGCGCGACGACGACGCTGTGGATCCGACGGCTGCGCTTGATCGGCTGCTGGAACTCACC
>NZ_RZSF01000700.1:0-594 GCF_004023325.1 Mesorhizobium sp. M1A.F.Ca.ET.072.01.1.1
GAGCCGAGGTCGCCCGTCTCGCCCGCTTCCATGGCGCCAGGGTAATCGGCATCGACCGCAATGATCCCACGGTTACCCTCGATGGCTTCGTGAAGGCCGATCTCTCGAAGCCGGAAGCGATCGACGAGGCCGTTTTGTCCTTGCCCGCGCAATTCGATGGGCTGGTCAACGCGGCAGGCGTGCCGGGCACCTCTGACAGGGATACGGTCGCCCGCGTCAACTATCTCGGCCTGCGTCACCTGACCGAGACAGTGGTCGGCAGGCTTTCGCCGGGCGCGGCAGTCGTCAACTTCGCCTCGATATTGGGCGCCGCATGGCCGGAACGCCTCGCCCGGCACAAGGACCTGGCAACGACCGCGACCTTCCAATCCGGTCATGATTGGTTGGCTGCGAACCCGGTTTCGCAGGACACCTGCTATCAATATTTCAAGGAAGCGCTGATCGTCTGGACGTTCATGCGGGCGCAGCAGCTCTTCCTCTCGCGTGACATCCGCATGAATTCCGTTGCGCCCGGCCCGGTCTTTACGCCAATCCTCGGCGACTTCATCACCATGCTTGGTCAGGATCGGGTCGAGGCTGACAGCGGCAGAATGA
>NZ_RZSF01000701.1:0-585 GCF_004023325.1 Mesorhizobium sp. M1A.F.Ca.ET.072.01.1.1
GCGTCGTCACCAACTCCGGCATGCTGGAAGCGACCGGTTCGGGCGGCCTGGTCGTCGCCGGCGGGCTGGCGAATTCCGGCATGCTCTCGGCCAATGGCGGCAACATTGTCATCCACGGCGAAGTCACCGGTGACGGCGATGCCACGATCGGCAACCTGTCGAAGCTGGAATTCGGCGCAGCCTCGTCGATGGATGTCACCTTTGCGCAGAATGCGGCCGGCACGCTGGAGCTCGACGACTCCTTTGACTACGGCGGACGGATCGGCGGTATCACCAACGACGACAAGCTGGACCTCAACGACATCCTATTCGGTGTCGGAACGACGGTCGTCTATCAGGCGAGCCAGGATGGCAGTGGCGGCACGTTGACCGTCTCGGACGGCGCGCACAATGCCACGCTGCATTTGCTCGGCACTTACGATGCGAGCGGCTTCAAGCTCGCCGATGACGGCGAGGGCCATACGGTCGTGACCTACAATCCGGCGGAGTTCACCCTGACGGGAATCGGCAGCGGGACGAGCGAGCTGGTGTGAACCGACAGGCGGGCTGCCGGCAGCGGCGGCTCGCCTCTCTGAAAACTCGGCC
>NZ_RZSF01000702.1:0-559 GCF_004023325.1 Mesorhizobium sp. M1A.F.Ca.ET.072.01.1.1
CGTTGTCGAGGTCGGTGATGCTCACGTCGGTGTCGGCGATCGCAACCGCCGAACCGTTCTCGGTGAAGGTGGCCTGGTAGTCGGCTCCGGTCTTCAGGCTCGAATTGTTGGCATCCAGATCCAGCACGGGGGCATCGTTGACCGCGGTGACATGGATGGTCGAGGTCGCGGTGTTGCTGTTGGCCGAACCGTCGTTGACCACGACCGTTATGCTGCGGTCTGTCGTGTTCGGACTGTCGCTCGAGTTGCTGAACACGATCTGATGCAGCGCCGTCTGATAGGCGGCCAGCGTCGCCGAGCCAGTGAGCGTCAGCACGCCGGTCCCGGAATTGTAGCTGGATGCCGTGATGCCGGCCGGCAGCCCGCCGTTGACGGCCAGGAGGTCGCTGGCCTGTGCATTGGTCAAGGTGATCGTGGCCGAGGTAACGTTGGCGTTGTCGAGGTCGGTGATGCTCACGTCGGTGTCGGCGATCGCAACCGCCGAACCGTTCTCGGTGAAGGTGGCCTGGTAGTCGGCTCCGGTCTTCAGGCTCGAATTGTTGGCATCCAGATCCAGCAC
>NZ_RZSF01000703.1:0-545 GCF_004023325.1 Mesorhizobium sp. M1A.F.Ca.ET.072.01.1.1
GCCATGAAGCGTGGGGTGGCTCGCAAGAAGGAAGGAAGCCCCGCACCAGCGATCCAGATCGGTATCGAGGTACAGACGCCGATTCAAACTGTGGAACAGGGGATGATTACGATGATGGATTGCATTGCGTACCGCTAAGAGCACGGTGGTATCGCCGTTACCGAAATATGGGAACAGGCCCTTCGAGACATCATAGAGCGTGTGAAAGGCCTCAAGCTTCATTTCGAAAGTGCGATCCAGGTTGTCAATCGCCTCCTCGGGATCAACTTTGAATAGCTCACCAAAGCGCATGTGCGTCTCGACATACATTCGCATGATGTTCGCTAAGCTGCCGATCGCTCTTTCTATGGATCTGATTGCTGCTCAATCGTGTCGTTCCGATATGGTGGCCATCGTGCAGTCGCCACGACCAAGCCGTTGTCCCAACGACGCGTGCCGGGCAGCACTTCTTGTAGACCGACGGTCTTGATTGACAAGATCAATGGCAGCCTTCCGACCTTTGAAGTCCAGCAGCCGCCAGTCCGCTTCCGTGAAGATCCTATGGG
>NZ_RZSF01000704.1:0-542 GCF_004023325.1 Mesorhizobium sp. M1A.F.Ca.ET.072.01.1.1
CCGCCCGGCAGATTGCCGACCTCGCGCAGGTCTATCTCCAGCTCCAGCCGCACGAACGCGACAATCTGTCGATCGTGTTGTTCAATTGCGACGCCGCCGCCCTGCCCCAGGCGGTGGTAGATGCGGTTCGGAAGGATGCCGAGAAGGAAGGCGAAGAGGCGATGTGCCAAGTGGTGTTGAGGCACACTGACGGCAAACAGCTCCGCGCGCTGTACCAGCAGCTCGTCCACCGCGAACTCCAACAGGACGGGCTGCACGCGAGCGAAGCGGCACGCGATTTCATGTCGCGGCTGCGCATCTCGATCCTGGTCAACGAGCAACGCCCGTCACAGACCAGCGATGGTCCGCCGTTTGATATCGTCTTCTGCCACGACGTGATCTCGCGCCAGGCCGAGCTCGGCTGGTCGGACGTGCCACGGATCGAACGACCTGCGATCGACATCGATCCAGCGCAATGGTCGCGGCGCAAGGCAATCGGGCGTTTCGACCGCGACGCGGTGCTGCATCTCACCTGCCCTGCGCAAACGCCGGCTGGCTGGAAC
>NZ_RZSF01000705.1:0-542 GCF_004023325.1 Mesorhizobium sp. M1A.F.Ca.ET.072.01.1.1
CACGCGGACGACGATGATCAGTGGCGTGGCGGCGCCTTGCCGCACGAGCCTCTCATAAAGTTGCGCGAGCCAAATCGGATGCTGAAAAGCGGTTGCCGCCGAGCTGGCGAAGAGCTCGGCGTACTCCGTCGAACGGAAATCGAACGCATCCTCGGCAGTGACTTCAAACATGTGATCCGAACCGGCAGGGACAGCGGCTATCCACGACTTCTTACGTTCCAGGTCAAGACCGGTCGCCGCGATTGTTGGAATCTTGGTATATGCCGAAACCGCTAATCTTGCGTTGCATGGCAGGCCGGGCGGACGACCACAACCGCTTCGGGATCGCAAGTCGAAAATCATGCCGAAAAAGTAGAAATCCGGTTTTGCGTGTAACGCCGATGTAAGTATTTTCGGCCAGTCTCTCGTTCCTCATTGTTGGAAATCCGAGCAGGACATAGCCGCCCAAGACATGCTGGCGATCGAGGTCATCGTTCCGCAATCGGCGCCCCGCCATTGGCAGCGGCTCGCCATAGAGCGGCTGGAGGCGGACGGCCACGATG
>NZ_RZSF01000706.1:0-539 GCF_004023325.1 Mesorhizobium sp. M1A.F.Ca.ET.072.01.1.1
ATTGGCCGTTCCACTGCGACGCTGATGGCGGAGCACGGGGCGCGCATTGCAATACTCGACCTTGATGAAGGGCAAGCGCGTGATGCCGCCGCGTCGCTCGGTGGCCAACATATCGGCCTCGCCTGCAATGTCACCGACCTCGACGCGTGCAGGAAGGCTGCCGCCGCGGTGAGCGAAGCCTTCGGCAGGGTCGACGTGCTCTGCAACAATGCCGGCGTAACGCAGCCGGTGAAGACGCTGGAGATCGGCCCGGCCGACTGGGACCGCGTCCTCGACGTCAATCTGCGCGGCGTCCTCTACCTCAGCCAGGCCTTCATCCCGCACATGCGCGACAATGGCGGCGGTTCGATCATCTGCATGTCGTCGGTTTCCGCGCAACGCGGCGGGGGCATCTTTGGCGGCCCGCACTATTCCGCCGCCAAGGCTGGCGTGCTCGGGCTGGCCAAGGCGATGGCGCGCGAGTTCGGCCCTGACGGCATCCGCGTCAATTGCCTGACCCCCGGCCTGATCCCGACCGACATCACCGGCGACAAGCTGAC
>NZ_RZSF01000707.1:0-536 GCF_004023325.1 Mesorhizobium sp. M1A.F.Ca.ET.072.01.1.1
AGCCTAGTAGAGGCGGTGGCCAGGATTTGCGCCGGCGGCGAAATCTTCGCCGTCAACGCCTATCGCCCGGTCAATGTCGGCGTCATCCAGACGACGCTGCCCGGCTTGAAGCCGAGCGTGCTCGACAAGACGCTGCGGGTCACCGAGGCGCGGCTGGCGCGCTCCGGCGGCCGGCTGAAGGCGGAGCGGCGCACGCCGCATGACGTGACGCTTGTTGCGGAAGCAGCAAGCGCGCTGGCGCGCGACAACGACATGGTGGTGATCTTCGGCGCCTCGGCGCTGGCCGATTTCGCCGATGTCATCCCTGCCGCGATCGAGAAGGCGGGCGGCAAAGTCATTCGAGCCGGCATGCCGGTCGATCCCGGCAATCTGCTGGTGCTCGGAACGCTCGACGGCAAGCGCGTCATCGGCGCGCCCGGCTGTGCCCGCAGCCCGAAGGAAAACGGTTTCGACTGGGTGCTGGACCGGCTGATCGCCGGGCTTGATGTGACGGCGAGCGACATTGCCGGCATGGGCGTCGGAGGCCTGTTGATGGA
>NZ_RZSF01000708.1:0-536 GCF_004023325.1 Mesorhizobium sp. M1A.F.Ca.ET.072.01.1.1
GCTGTGCAGCCGCGGCGCGCACGATGTGGCCCGTCACGACGACAAGCCTGCCGGCAGCCGCGGCGCCAATTGAAACGCCTGTCTGGGTTATCGAATTGACCGAGCCAGACGTCGTGAATGTGCCCCTGTGGGTGACGACTGGTCCAGAGGGTGGCGCTGAGAACCGTCGAAAGTTCGCGCCGAAGCCGTTGAGTTGGTTCATTCTAAGCATCGATTTCCTCTTTCAGTGCGGCGTCTGTGGCCGCGATATCGTCGGTGTGAATATGAAAGCACTCGCTTGGTGACGCCCCTGCGTTCAGCCAGGCCATCACGCCGTCCCAGCGCGTCAGATCGAAACGTGAGAAGCCGACGGTCACGGCTGCGAGGCGCGGGGTGAGACCCGTTGTCTCGATGGCCATCACGCAGCCATATCCGCCACGTCCCCAGCCGTCGCCAACGTTGCATCGATGGCGAAGGCGCCATCAGTGAATGCGCGCTTGAAAATGATCTTGCCGGCGCGCTCAAAGATGGCGATCGAGTACGGTTCGCAAATAGAC
>NZ_RZSF01000709.1:0-533 GCF_004023325.1 Mesorhizobium sp. M1A.F.Ca.ET.072.01.1.1
GGTCTATGCGGTGTTAAGTCAGGCGGCCGTGCGGTACTCAATGACGTCGGCGCCGCCTTCGTCGGCGGAGAACTGAAAAGGGGCCCGGCGGTGATGCCGGACCCGGTGCGAAGCGGAAGGCCGTTTACTCGGCGGCCTCGAGTCGATCTGTTTCCTCGTCGGCTTGGGTCGTCGGTTCCTCGGACGCTGTGTCGGCAAGGAAGGCAGGCAGATCGACCGCATCGCCGTCGAGAGCCGTCTCGTCCGTCACTTCCTCCGTGACGGTCTCGCCGGCGTCGACTGCCGCGTCACCTTCAAGGCGCAGCGGCTCGGGCAGCCAGGTCGACCCTTCGAGAAGACGGGCGGCCTCTCGGGCCATCAAGTCCTTCTTCATGTGGTCGATCAGCTGCGCGGAATCCTCGCCGCGGGCCTCGCGAACCGCCTGGACGATCCTGGCCTTGGTGACGCGGCCGAGATAGTTGTCGACGGTCGGTTCCCAGCCGGCAGCGACCATGTCGAAGCCGAGGGTGGCGGCAAGCGCATCGGCGTGGGCA
>NZ_RZSF01000070.1:0-24290 GCF_004023325.1 Mesorhizobium sp. M1A.F.Ca.ET.072.01.1.1
GGTCGGCACCGTGACCCCCGATGTCGCGGCCGCCGTCAAGGCCTCGAAGGGCGGCGCCGTCGAGTTCCGCGTCGAGAAGGCCGGCATCGTCCAGGCCGGCGTCGGCAAGGTCTCGTTCGACGTCAAGGCGCTGGAAGAGAATGTGCGGGCCTTCGCCGATGCGGTGAACAAGGCCAAGCCCGCCGGCGCCAAGGGCAACTACGTCAAGAAGGTGTCGGTCACCTCGACGATGGGCCCTGGCCTCAAGCTCGACATCGCGACGCTCGCCGCGTCGTAAATGTCGCCTGACCGGCTTCCGGCCGGTCGCAAAAGAATTCCGGACCGCCGATCCGTCGGCGGCCCGGTAACCCGGGGGCCGAAAGGTTTCCGGATATCCTGTCCGAGATTGCAGGCGGCCGGCCTTGGTTCAAAAGGGGGCCTTAATTCATGTGGGCCTGCATGAGACGGGTGAAGACCCGACAAAGGAGCGAAAAGCTCCAATGAAAGGTTCGAACCGTGTTTGCCTTTTGTCAGCACATCAACCGGCTTTGCCGGCGGGTGTGGCGAAAGGGGGCAGGATCCTCGAGCGCCGTTCGGGAGATCCGTTTGTGGATGGCCCGGCCGGCAAAAGGCAACCCGACTTCTGACCTCGTGAATGGGGCAGGGGTCAACTGGAGATAGGCAGTGGACAGAGCGGAAAAACGCGAACTCGTCACGGGCCTGAACGAAGCGTTCTCGAACGCGGGTTCAGTCGTCGTGGCCCACTACGCCGGTATCACCGTCGCGCAAATGAACGACCTTCGGTCGAAGATGCGCGCCGCCGGTGGCACCGTCAAAGTCGCGAAGAACCGTCTCGCCAAGATCGCTCTTCAGGGCACGGACTCCGCATCGATCGTCGATCTGTTCAAGGGACAGACGCTGATCGCTTATTCGGAGGATCCGGTTGCGGCGCCGAAGATCGCGTCCGAGTTCGCCAAGGGGAATGACAAGCTGATCATTCTCGGCGGCGCAATGGGCTCGACCTCGCTCAACGCCGACGGTGTCAAGGCACTCGCCACGATGCCGTCGCTCGACGAGCTGCGCGCCAAGCTGGCTGGCATGATCGCCACGCCGGCAACCCGGATCGCCCAGATCGTCAATGCGCCCGCGGCTTCGGTCGCGCGCGTCATCGGCGCTTACGCCCGGAAGGACGAGGCGGCATGAGGCCGTTCCTCGCTGTCAACAACACACGTTCGAACCAAGTAAAGGAATACACAAATGGCTGATCTGGCAAAGATCGTAGACGACCTTTCGAAGCTGACCGTCCTCGAGGCGGCCGAGCTGTCGAAGCTCCTGGAAGAGAAGTGGGGCGTTTCGGCTGCTGCTCCGGTGGCGGTTGCCGCTGCTGGCGGTGGCGCTGCCGCTGCTGCTGCTCCGGCTGAAGAGAAGACGGAATTCGACGTCGTTCTCGCCGACGCCGGCGCCCAGAAGATCAACGTCATCAAGGAAGTCCGCGCCATCACCGGCCTTGGCCTCAAGGAAGCCAAGGACCTCGTCGAGGCGGCTCCGAAGCCGGTCAAGGAAGGCGTTTCCAAGGCCGATGCCGACAAGTTCAAGGCTCAGCTGGAAGCAGCTGGCGCCAAGGTCGAGCTGAAGTAAGCCTTATGGTTGAGGGCGGACGGCCTCGCGCCGGCCGCCCCCTCCCTTGACGAAAGGGAGGCTTCGTTGCGCGAGACATTTGAAAACCTCTTTCCTGAGGGCCGGAAGCGGCCTTCAGGAAACGGGTTTTCTCCCGTTTTTACCGGCAGCCCCCAAGCAATTGGAAGGGCGGCCGGAAAACAGACAGGGGCGGCCGGCGAGCGGCCCATTGGTGCAAGGCGAACCGCGGCGAGGTTCGCCCCGAGTTTTGAGCTAAGGAGCGACGATGGCCCAGACCCAGACTTTCAATGGCCGCAGACGCGTACGCAAGTTCTTCGGGAAGATCCCGGAAGTTGCGGAGATGCCGAACCTCATCGAGGTTCAGAAGGCATCCTATGACCAGTTCCTGATGGTGGACGAGCCCAAGGGTGGGCGTCCGGACGAGGGGCTGCAGGCTGTTTTCAAGTCGGTCTTCCCGATCTCCGATTTTTCCGGCTCCTCGATGCTGGAATTCGTGAAGTATGAGTTCGAAGGACCGAAATTCGACGTCGACGAATGCCGTCAGCGCGACCTGACCTATGCTGCGCCGCTGAAGGTGACGCTGCGCCTCATCGTGTTCGATATCGATGAGGATACCGGCGCGAAGTCGATCAAGGACATCAAGGAGCAGGACGTCTATATGGGCGACATGCCGCTCATGACGTCGAACGGCACCTTCATCGTCAACGGCACCGAGCGCGTCATCGTCTCGCAGATGCACCGTTCGCCGGGCGTCTTCTTCGACCACGACAAGGGCAAGTCGCACTCGTCGGGCAAGCTTCTGTTTGCCGCGCGCGTCATCCCCTATCGCGGCTCGTGGCTCGACATCGAGTTCGATTCCAAGGACGTGGTCCACGCCCGCATCGACCGCCGCCGCAAGATTCCGGTGACGTCGCTGCTGATGGCGCTCGGCATGGACGGCGAAGAGATCCTGTCGACCTTCTACAACAAGATCACCTACAAGCGCGCCGGCGACCACTGGCGCATCCCGTTCAATGTCGAGCGCTTCCGCGGCCTCAAGGCTGTCGGCGACCTGGTCGACGCCGACACGGGCGAGATCGTCGTCGAGGCCGGCAAGAAGATCACCGCCCGCCAGGCCCGCCAGCTCGGCGAAAAGGGTCTCAAGGCGATCAAGGCGACCGACGAGGACCTGCTCGGCAACTACCTGGCCGAGGACATCGTCAACTACGCCACCGGCGAGATCTTTCTCGAGGCCGGCGACGAGATCGACGAGAAGACGCTGAAGGTGCTGCTCGGCACCGGCGAGGACGAGATCCAGATCCTGGACATCGACCACGTCAATGTCGGCGCCTACATCCGCAACACGCTCGCCGTCGACAAGAACGAGAGCCGCCAGGACGCGCTGTTCGACATCTACCGCGTCATGCGTCCGGGCGAGCCGCCGACGCTCGAGACCGCCGAAGCCATGTTCAACTCGCTGTTCTTCGACAGCGAGCGCTATGACCTGTCGGCTGTCGGCCGCGTCAAGATGAACATGCGCCTCGAGCTCAAGGCCGAGGACACCGTGCGCGTGCTGCGCAAGGAAGACATCCTGGCCGTGGTCAAGACGCTGGTCGAGCTGCGCGACGGCAAGGGCGAGATCGACGACATCGACAATCTCGGCAACCGCCGCGTCCGCTCGGTCGGCGAGCTGATGGAGAACCAGTACCGCGTCGGCCTGCTGCGCATGGAGCGCGCGATCAAGGAGCGTATGTCCTCGATCGAGATCGACACGGTCATGCCGCAAGACCTGATCAACGCCAAGCCGGCGGCCGCCGCCGTGCGCGAGTTCTTCGGCTCCTCGCAGCTCTCGCAGTTCATGGACCAGACCAACCCGCTGTCGGAGATCACCCACAAGCGTCGCCTGTCGGCGCTTGGACCGGGCGGTCTGACCCGCGAGCGTGCCGGCTTCGAGGTGCGCGACGTGCATCCGACGCACTACGGCCGTATCTGCCCGATCGAGACGCCGGAAGGCCCGAATATCGGTCTGATCAACTCGCTCGCCACCTTCGCGCGTGTCAACAAGTACGGCTTCATCGAGAGCCCGTACCGCAAGATCGTCAACGGCAAGCTGACCAATGAAGTCGTCTATCTGTCGGCGATGGAGGAGGCCAAGCACCACGTCGCGCAGGCCAACGCCGAGCTCGACAAGAACGGCAGCTTCGTCGACGAGTTCGTCATCTGCCGCAACGCCGGCGAGGTGATGATGGCGCCGCGCGAGAACGTCGACCTGATGGACGTGTCGCCGAAGCAGATGGTGTCGGTGGCCGCGGCCCTCATCCCGTTCCTCGAGAACGACGACGCCAACCGCGCGCTGATGGGCTCGAACATGCAGCGTCAGGCCGTGCCGCTGGTGCGCGCCGAGGCGCCGTTCGTCGGCACCGGCATGGAGCCGGTCGTGGCCCGTGACTCAGGCGCCGCCATCGGTGCCCGCCGCGGCGGCGTGGTCGACCAGGTGGACGCCACCCGTATCGTTATCCGCGCCACCGAAGATCTCGACCCGGGCAAGTCCGGCGTCGACATCTACCGGCTGATGAAGTTCCAGCGTTCGAACCAGAACACCTGCATCAACCAGCGTCCGCTGGTGCGTGTCGGCGACCGGGTGAACAAGGGCGACATCATCGCCGACGGTCCTTCGACCGAGCTCGGCGATCTGGCGCTCGGCCGCAACGTGCTGGTCGCGTTCATGCCGTGGAACGGCTACAACTACGAGGACTCGATCCTGCTCTCCGAGCGCATCGTGGCCGACGACGTCTTCACCTCGATCCACATTGAGGAGTTCGAGGTTATGGCCCGCGACACCAAGCTCGGACCGGAGGAGATCACGCGCGACATTCCGAACGTCTCGGAAGAAGCGCTGAAGAACCTCGACGAGGCCGGCATCGTCTATATCGGCGCGGAAGTGCAGCCGGGCGACATCCTGGTCGGCAAGATCACGCCGAAGGGCGAAAGCCCGATGACGCCGGAAGAGAAGCTCCTGCGCGCCATCTTCGGCGAAAAGGCCTCGGACGTTCGCGACACCTCTATGCGCATGCCTCCGGGTACCTTCGGCACGGTCGTCGAAGTGCGCGTCTTCAACCGCCACGGCGTGGAGAAGGACGAGCGCGCCATGGCGATCGAGCGCGAGGAGATCGAGCGTCTGGCCAAGGACCGCGACGACGAGCAGGCGATCCTCGACCGCAACGTCTATTCGCGCCTGTCGGACATGCTGGTCGGCAAGGAAGCGATTGCCGGGCCGAAGGGCTTCAAGAAGGGCTCGAAGCTGTCGAAGGACACGCTCGACGAGTATCCGCGCTCGCAGTGGTGGCAGTTCGCCGTGGAGAACGAAAAGCTCCAGAGCGAGCTGGAAGCCCTGCGCGGCCAGTACGACGACTCCAAGAAGGCGCTGGAGCAGCGCTTCATGGACAAGGTCGAGAAGGTGCAGCGCGGCGACGAGATGCCTCCGGGCGTCATGAAGATGGTCAAGGTCTTCGTGGCGGTGAAGCGCAAGATGCAGCCGGGCGACAAGATGGCCGGCCGTCACGGCAACAAGGGCGTGGTGTCGCGCATCGTTCCGGTCGAGGACATGCCTTTCCTCGAGGACGGCACGCATGCCGATATCGTGCTCAACCCGCTGGGTGTGCCGAGCCGCATGAATGTCGGCCAGATCCTGGAAACGCATCTGGGCTGGGCCTGCGCCGGCATGGGCAGGAAGATCGGCGAGCTGATCGACGCCTACAAGGCTGGCGGCGACATCAAGCCGCTGCGCAAGACGCTGGAAAGCTTCATGCCTTCCAACGACCGCAACGAGCCGGTCCGCGACTATGACGACGAGAGCATCATTCGCCTGAGCGAGCAGATGCGCCGCGGCGTCTCCATCGCGACTCCGGTGTTCGACGGCGCGCACGAAGCCGACATCAACACCATGCTGCAGCAGGCGGGCCTGCACACCAGCGGTCAGTCGCAGCTTTATGACGGCCGCACCGGCGAGCCGTTCGATCGCAAGGTGACGATGGGCTACATCTATATGCTCAAGCTTCACCACCTGGTGGACGACAAGATCCACGCGCGCTCGATCGGTCCGTACTCGCTCGTCACCCAGCAGCCGCTGGGCGGCAAGGCGCAGTTCGGCGGCCAGCGCTTCGGCGAAATGGAGGTCTGGGCGCTGGAAGCCTACGGCGCCGCTTATACGCTGCAGGAGATGCTGACGGTGAAGTCGGACGACGTTGCCGGACGCACCAAGGTCTACGAGGCGATCGTGCGCGGCGACGATACGTTCGAAGCCGGCATTCCCGAGAGCTTCAACGTTCTCGTCAAGGAGATGCGCTCCCTCGGCCTCAATGTCGAACTGGAGAACACCAAGTTCGAAGACGCTCCCGTGCGGCTGCCCGATGCTGCCGAATAAGGGCGCGGCCGAATAAGGGTAATGGCGCGCCGCGAACAACGTGGCGCGCCCAACAAATTCTCGGCCGGTCAGGCCGGCCAGTCTGCGGGCACTCGGCCCGCGCTCGATGCAAGGGGTTTTCGAGGACCCCGAAAAGGAGAACGGCATGAACCAAGAGGTCATGAATCTCTTCAACCCCCAGGCGCCTGCGCAGGTGTTCGATTCCATCCGGATCTCGCTCGCCAGCCCTGAGAAGATTCTGTCCTGGTCGTTCGGTGAGATCAAAAAGCCGGAGACCATCAACTACCGCACCTTCAAGCCGGAGCGTGACGGTCTGTTCTGCGCGCGCATTTTTGGTCCGATCAAGGACTACGAGTGCCTGTGCGGCAAGTACAAGCGCATGAAGTACAAGGGCGTCATCTGCGAAAAGTGCGGCGTCGAAGTCACGCTGTCGCGCGTCCGCCGCGAGCGCATGGGCCATATCGAGCTCGCCGCCCCCGTCGCCCATATCTGGTTCCTGAAGTCGTTGCCTTCGCGCATCGGCACGCTGCTCGACATGACGCTGAAGGATATCGAGCGCGTCCTCTACTTCGAGAACTACATCGTCACCGAGCCTGGCCTCACCGCGCTGAAGGAGCACCAGCTGCTCAGCGAGGAAGAGTACATGCTGGCCGTCGACGAGTATGGCGAGGACTCTTTCACCGCCATGATCGGCGCCGAGGCCATCCATGACCTGTTGGCCGGCATGGATCTGGAGAAGATCGCCGGCGATCTGCGCTCGGAGCTGGCTTCGACCTCGTCCGAGCTGAAGCAGAAGAAGCTTCTGAAGCGGCTCAAGGTCGTCGAGAACTTCATGGAATCCGGCAACCGTCCGGAATGGATGATCATGAAGGTCGTCCCGGTGATCCCGCCGGACCTGCGCCCGCTGGTCCCGCTGGACGGCGGCCGCTTCGCCACGTCCGACCTCAACGACCTCTATCGCCGCGTCATCAACCGCAACAATCGTTTGAAGCGGCTGATCGAGCTGCGCGCGCCCGGCATCATCGTGCGCAATGAAAAGCGCATGCTGCAGGAGGCCGTCGACGCGCTGTTCGACAACGGCCGCCGCGGCCGCGTCATCACCGGCGCCAACAAGCGTCCGCTGAAGTCGCTGTCCGACATGCTCAAGGGCAAGCAGGGTCGGTTCCGCCAGAACCTGCTCGGCAAGCGTGTCGACTATTCTGGCCGCTCGGTCATTGTGACCGGTCCGGAACTCAAGCTGCATCAGTGCGGCCTGCCGAAGAAGATGGCGCTGGAGCTGTTCAAGCCCTTCATCTACGCCCGCCTCGATGCCAAGGGTTTCTCCTCGACCGTCAAGCAGGCGAAGAAGCTGGTCGAGAAGGAGCGTCCGGAGGTCTGGGATATCCTCGACGAGGTCATCCGCGAGCATCCGGTGCTCTTGAACCGCGCGCCGACGCTGCACCGCCTCGGCATCCAGGCGTTCGAGCCGATCCTGATCGAAGGCAAGGCGATCCAGCTGCATCCGCTGGTCTGCACGGCCTTCAATGCCGACTTCGACGGCGACCAGATGGCGGTCCATGTGCCGCTGTCCCTGGAAGCGCAGCTCGAAGCGCGCGTGCTGATGATGTCGACCAACAACATCCTGCACCCGGCCTCCGGCGCGCCGATCATCGTGCCGTCGCAGGACATGGTTCTCGGTCTCTACTATCTGTCGATCGTCAACCAGAACGAGCCGGGCGAAGGCATGGTGTTCGCCGACATGGGCGAGCTCCAGCATGCGCTGGAGACCAAGGCGGTGACCCTGCACGCCAAGATCAAGGGCCGCTTCCGCACCGTCGATGCCGAAGGCAAGACGGTGTCGAAGATCTATGAAACCACGCCCGGCCGCATGATCATCGGCGAGCTTCTGCCGAAGAACGTCAACGTACCGTACGACATCGCCAACCAGGAGATGACCAAGAAGAACATCTCCAAGATGATCGACACCGTCTACCGCCACTGCGGCCAGAAGGAGACGGTCATCTTCTGCGACCGCATCATGGCTCTCGGCTTTGCGCATGCCTGCCGCGCCGGCATTTCGTTCGGCAAGGACGACATGGTGATTCCGGACACCAAGCTGAAGCTGGTCTCCGATACCGAGGCTTTGGCCAAGGAGTACGAGCAGCAGTACAATGACGGCCTGATCACGCAGGGCGAGAAGTACAACAAGGTGGTCGACGCCTGGGCCAAGTGCTCGGAGAAGGTCGCCGACGAGATGATGGCCCGCATCAAGGCGGTCGAGTTCGAGGAAAACGGCCGTCAGAAGCCGATGAACTCGATCTATATGATGTCGCATTCGGGTGCGCGCGGTTCGCCCACCCAGATGCGCCAGCTCGCCGGCATGCGCGGCCTGATGGCCAAGCCTTCGGGTGAGATCATCGAGACGCCGATCATCTCGAACTTCAAGGAAGGCCTCACCGTGCTCGAGTACTTCAACTCGACCCACGGCGCCCGCAAGGGTCTGGCCGACACCGCCTTGAAGACGGCGAACTCGGGGTACCTGACCCGCCGTCTGGTCGACGTGGCGCAGGACTGCATCGTCAATTCGCTGGATTGCGGCACCGACAAGGGCCTCACCATGCAGCCGATCGTCGATGCCGGTCAGATCGTCGCCTCGGTCGGTCAACGCGTGCTCGGCCGCACGGCGCTCGATGACATCAACCACCCGGTCTCCGGCGAAGTGCTGGTCAAGGCCGGCAAGCTGATGGACGAGCGTGACGTGGAGCAGATCGAGAAGGCCGGCGTGCAGTCGGTACGCATCCGCTCGGCGCTGACCTGCGAGGTCAGGACCGGCGTCTGCGCGGTCTGCTACGGTCGCGATCTTGCCCGCGGCACGCCCGTCAACCAGGGCGAGGCCGTCGGCGTCATCGCGGCGCAGTCGATCGGCGAGCCGGGCACCCAGCTCACCATGCGCACCTTCCACATGGGCGGCACCGCGCAGGTGGTGGATTCTTCGTTCCTCGAAGCCTCCTATGAGGGCAAGGTCGAGATCCGCAACCGCAACGTGGTGCGCAATTCCGAAGGTCAGCAGATGGTGATGGGCCGCAACATGGCGGTTCTGATCCTCGACGAGGCCGGCAAGGAACGCGCCACGCACCGCGTCGCCTACGGCTCGCGCATCTTCGTGGATGACGGCGACAAGGTGAAGCGCGGGCAGCGCATCGCCGAGTGGGATCCTTACACCCGCCCGATCCTCACCGAAATCGAGGGCAAGGTGGCGTTCGAGGATCTGGTCGACGGCATCTCCGTTCAGGAGACGGCCGACGAGTCGACCGGCATCACCAAGCGTGAGGTCATCGACTGGCGTTCGACGCCGCGCGGCAGCGACCTGAAGCCGGCGATCGTCGTGCAGGACGCCAAGGGCAAGGTGGGCAAGCTGTCGAAGGGCGGCGATGCACGTTTCCTGCTCTCGGTCGAGGCCATTCTCTCGGTCGAGCCGGGCGCGCATGTCCGTCCGGGCGACGTGCTTGCGCGTATCCCGATGGAAAGCGCCAAGACCAAGGACATCACCGGCGGTCTGCCGCGGGTGGCCGAATTGTTCGAGGCTCGCCGTCCGAAGGATCACGCCATCATCGCCGAGATCGACGGCACGGTCCGCTTCGGCCGCGACTACAAGAACAAGCGCCGCATCATCATCGAGCCGCACGACTCGACGCTGGAGCCGGTCGAGTACCTGATCCCGAAGGGCAAGCCGTTCCATCTGCAGGACGGCGACGTCATCGAGAAGGGCGACTACATCCTCGACGGCAACCCGGCGCCGCACGACATCCTCGCGATCAAGGGCGTGGAGGCGCTTGCGTCCTACCTCGTCAACGAGATCCAGGAGGTCTACCGCCTGCAGGGCGTGTCGATCAACGACAAGCACATCGAGGTGATCGTTCGCCAGATGCTGCAGAAGGTCGAGATCACCACGCAGGGCGACTCGACCTACATTCCGGGCGACCACGTCGACGTGATCGAGCTGGAAGAGGTCAACGAGCGGTTGATCGAGGACGGCAAGAAGCCGGCCGAAGGTCAGCCGGTGCTGCTCGGCATCACCAAGGCCTCGCTGCAGACGCCGTCCTTCATCTCGGCCGCGTCCTTCCAGGAGACGACCAGGGTGCTGACGGAAGCCGCGGTCGCCGGTAAGACCGACATGCTGCAGGGTCTGAAGGAGAACGTCATCGTCGGCCGCCTGATCCCGGCGGGCACGGGCGGCACGATGAGCCAAATAAGGCGCATCGCCACCTCGCGCGACGAGCTCATCATCGACGAGCGCCGCAAGGCCTCCGGTGTCGAGGTCGCCGAGCCGATGCTGACCAACATGGTCAACGCCGCGCAGTAAGCGCGGATGGAGTGTGAGAAAGAAAAGGGGCCCGCGTGGCCCCTTTTTTCATTCGGGTTATGAACGAGGAAAAACCATGAGCGCCAGGACCTGGACAGCTGTCGACGACTACATCGTCTCCTCTCTTTTCGATGCGGATCCCGCGCTAGACGCGGTGCTTGCGGCCAACCGCGAGCAGGGCCTGCCGGCGATCGACGTCTCGGCCGCGCAGGGCAAATTGCTTTCGCTTCTGGTGCGGATTCGTGGCGCAAGGAAGGTGCTCGAGATCGGCACGCTCGGTGGTTACTCGACCATCTGGATGGCAAGGGGCCTGCCTGCCGATGGCAGAGTAGTGACGCTGGAGCTTGAGCCGCACCGTGCCAAGGTCGCGCGCTCGAACTTCGAGCGGGCAGGGGTTTCCGACAAGGTGGATCTGCGGCTCGGGCCAGCTCTTCAATCGCTAGCAGCCTTGGTCAGCGAAAATGCCGGTCCGTTCGACCTGATCTTCATCGACGCCGACAAGCCGAACAACCCGAATTATCTCAGCTGGGCCATGCGGCTGTCGCGCTCCGGAACGGTCATCGTTTGCGACAACGTCATCCGCGACGGCGCCGTCGTCAAAAAGGACAGCGGCGATGCCAATGTCGAAGGCGCCCGCGCGGCGTTCTCCTTCATCGGCGGCGAGAAGCGGCTGGACGGCACCGCCATCCAGACCGTCGGCGCCAAGGGCTATGACGGCTTTGCGATAGCGATCGTGGACTGACGCCGGCGCTGCACCCGGGGCTTGCTGTTAATCGAAGAAAGGCTCGACCACATTGCGCTTGCCGAGCATGAAGGCGTCGGCGACGTGCTGGAGCGGGGCCAGGTCGACGTCGCAGATGCCGGCGCGGACAATCTCGGCGAAACGCTTGTAGAGCATCGGATATTCGGCTTCCGGCTCGTCATGGATGATCTTGCCGTCGACGGCGAGCTTTGCGCCGCCGCCCGAAAGCACCATCTTGCCCTCGTCGGTCTCGGCCAGGATGTCCCAGCTCTGCGGACCGGTCTGCAGCCAGTCGAGTTCCATCGTCACCGGGAGCCCGTTCGAGGTGCGGAAGGTGACATGCGCCGCGACCGGCGAGGCGCGGTTCTCGGGGAAGTCGAGCACGGCCGAGGTGATGAACATCGGCGGCAAGATGTGGGTAGCGATCGATAGCGCGTTGATGCCGGGATCGAACACGCCGAAACCGCCCGGCGCCCAGATCCATTCCTGGTTCGGGTGCCAGCGGCGCACGTCTTCCTTCCAGTTGATCGCCGCCGAGTCGATTCTGGCCGAAGCCAGGAGGGCGCGCGCGGCCTCGACCGCCGGCGCGTAGCGCGAATGCCAGCTGGCGAAAAGCGAAACGCCTTTCTTCGCGGCAATCGCCTTCAGGTGCTCGACCTCGCTGACGGTGGCGCCCGGCGGCTTCTCCATGAAGACGTGCTTTCCGGCGTCGAGCGCGGTGCGCGCGGCGTCATAGCGGAACTGCGGCGGCATGCAGAGCGAGACGGCTTCCAGGCCCGGCTCGGCCTCGAGCATCGCCTCGATCGTCGGATAGTTCGGGATGCCGTCCACCTTGCCATGGCGGCTGGCGGCGGCCGCAAGCTGATAACTGCTGTCCTTGGCCAGTGCCGGAAGATGCTGGTCGCGGACGATCTTTCCCACGCCGACGATACCGATCCTGATGGGGTTGCTGGTCATTGGGACTCCGAGGGATGGAAGAAGTAGGTGTTCTTAGGCAGGACAACGGTGCCCGGCAAGCCTGGACGAAATCGCAATCTCGCGATCCCTCACGGGATCAGCTCGGCTCGTCGAAGGTAACGATCGAGACTTCGCCCTCCAGCGCGCCCTGATAGGCGGACAGATGCGGCTCTTCGTCGGGGGTGCCTTCCATGTCGCCGATCTGGTCGAGCTCGGCTTCGGCGAATCCTTCGGCGGCGAGCGATTCGAGCGCGCGGCGGACGGCAGAATCATCGTCGGGCGCGACCAGCATCACATGCACGCCTTCCGGCTTGCCGCCTTTTCGCCGCCACACCCGGCCGGTGATGATGGTGACCGGGCGCTCCTCGTTGTCGTTCACGGGCTGATTCCTCCGGAAGCGGGGAGTTTTGCCATTCATGCCGCCTTATTTGCACGAAGCCGGCCGAGATGACAGGCGAAAGCGGGTCACTTTCTTCCTCGCTCTTGAAAAAAGACGCAAGAAAATTACATGCGTTTTCCGCATGGCTGCCAAGCTCCGGATCGGGCGCAATATTTGCCGTTCCGGGGTTGACGGATAGGGGGCTTGCGAGTAGAAGCCGCCACGTCAGAACCGATGTGAGACTTGCTTTTCCGAGGCGACGCGCCTTGGAGTTTGCCTCAAACAGGGTTCGTTTTACGAGCGAAAAGACATCTCCGGCGCGCATGAAGCGGCTTCCGCTTCCTCTGCAATTTGTTCGGGCAGGACCGCGAGGCGCGGTGTGTTGCCCGAATTCGCGTATGGAAATGACGCTTTGAGCGGCCCTGACAGGGCAAGACACGGAATTGAGAGACAAGAGGGTTTAATGCCTACCGTCAACCAGCTGATCCGCAAGCCGCGCCTGGCGCCGGTGAAGCGCAACAAGGTCCCGGCCATGCAGCAGAACCCGCAGAAGCGGGGCGTCTGCACGCGCGTCTACACGACGACGCCGAAGAAGCCGAACTCGGCGCTGCGCAAGGTGGCCAAGATCCGTCTGACCAATGGTTTCGAAGTGATCGGCTACATCCCGGGCGAAGGCCATAACCTTCAGGAGCACTCGGTGGTCATGATCCGTGGCGGCCGCGTCAAGGATCTGCCGGGCGTCCGCTATCACATCATCCGCGGCGTGCTCGACACCCAGGGTGTGAAGAACCGCAAGCAGCGCCGTTCGAAATACGGTGCCAAGCGTCCGAAGTAAGGGTTTCCGGCTTCGGCGCTTTTTTTGACTGCGCCGTGCCACGAGATTGAGAGACAAGAGCCATGTCCCGTCGTCACAGTGCAGAAAAGCGTGAGATCAATCCGGACCCCAAGTTCGGCGATCTGGTCGTCACCAAGTTCATGAACGCCGTCATGTATGACGGCAAGAAGTCGGTCGCCGAGACCATCGTCTACGGCGCGCTGGACCAGGTCCAGGCCAAGACCAAGCAGGAGCCGGTCGCTGTCTTCCACCAGGCGCTCGACAATGTCGCGCCGCATGTGGAAGTGCGTTCGCGTCGCGTCGGCGGCGCCACCTACCAGGTTCCGGTGGACGTGCGCCCCGAGCGCCGCCAGGCGCTGGCCATCCGCTGGCTGATCGCCGCCGCACGCAACCGCAACGAGACTACGATGGTCGACCGCCTCTCGGGCGAGCTGATGGACGCGGCCAACAACCGCGGCACGGCCGTCAAGAAGCGTGAAGACACCCACAAGATGGCGGAAGCCAACCGCGCCTTCGCGCACTACCGCTGGTAAAGCGCGAACGAGACTGAGAGGCACCTCCCATGGCCCGCGAATACAAAATCGAAGACTACCGCAATTTCGGTATCATGGCGCATATCGACGCCGGCAAGACGACGACGACCGAGCGCGTCCTGTACTACACGGGCAAGTCGCACAAGATCGGCGAAGTCCATGACGGCGCTGCCACCATGGACTGGATGGAGCAGGAGCAGGAACGCGGCATCACCATCACCTCTGCCGCGACCACGACCTTCTGGAAGGGTCGTGACGGCAAGATGCGCCGCTTCAACATCATCGACACTCCCGGACACGTCGACTTCACCATCGAGGTCGAGCGTTCGCTGCGCGTGCTCGACGGCGCCATCGCGCTGCTCGATGCCAACGCCGGCGTCGAGCCGCAGACCGAGACCGTGTGGCGCCAGGCCGACAAGTACCACGTGCCGCGCATGATCTTCTGCAACAAGATGGACAAGATCGGCGCCGACTTCTACCGCTCGGTGGAAATGATCGGCTCACGCCTCGGCGCGCAGGCCGTCGTCATGCAGCTGCCGATCGGCGCCGAGACCGAGTTCAAGGGCGTCGTCGACCTCGTCGAAATGAATGCGCTTGTCTGGCGCGACGAGACGCTGGGCGCTGCCTGGGACGTCGTCGAGATCCCGGCCGACCTCAAGGACAAGGCCGCTCAGTATCGCGAGAAGATGATCGAGGCCGCCGTCGAGATGGACGAGACCGCGCTCGAGAATTACCTCGAAGGCAACATGCCGTCGAACGACGAGATCCGTGCGCTGATCCGCAAGGGCACCATCGCGGTCAAGTTCTTCCCGATGTTCTGCGGCTCGGCCTTCAAGAACAAGGGCGTGCAGCCGCTGCTGGACGCCGTTGTCGAATACCTGCCGTCGCCGATCGACGTGCCGGCCATCAAGGGTGTCGACGCCAAGACCGACGCCGAGATCGAGCGTCATGCCGACGACAACGAGCCGCTGTCGATGCTGGCGTTCAAGATCATGAACGACCCGTTCGTCGGCTCGCTGACCTTCGCTCGCATCTACTCGGGCAAGCTCACCAAGGGCACCTCGCTCGACAACACCGTGAAGGGCAAGAAGGAGCGCATCGGCCGCATGTTGCAGATGCATGCGAATTCGCGCGCCGATATCGAGGAAGCCTATGCCGGCGACATCGTCGCGCTGGCCGGCCTCAAGGACACGACGACCGGCGACACGCTCTGCGATCCGCTGCATCCGGTCATCCTCGAGCGCATGGAATTCCCCGATCCGGTCATCCAGATCGCCATCGAGCCGAAGACCAAGAACGACCAGGAAAAGATGGGCCTCGCGCTGCATCGCCTGGCGGCAGAGGATCCGTCCTTCCGCGTCAAGACCGACGAGGAAAGCGGCCAGACCATCATCGCCGGCATGGGCGAGCTGCATCTCGACATCATCGTCGACCGCATGCGCCGCGAGTTCAAGGTGGAAGCCAATGTCGGCGCTCCGCAGGTGGCCTATCGCGAGACGATCACCCGGACCCACGAGCAGGACTACACGCACAAGAAGCAGACGGGCGGCACCGGCCAGTTCGCTCGCGTCAAGATCGTGTTCGAGCCGAACACCGAGAGCGAAGAGTTCCTGTTCGAGTCCAAGATCGTCGGCGGTGCGGTGCCGAAGGAATACATCCCCGGCGTCGAGAAGGGCATCCAGAGCGTCATGGGTTCCGGCCCGTTTGCCGGCTTCCCGATGATCGGTGTCAAGGCGACGCTGATCGACGGCGCCTTCCACGACGTCGACTCCTCGGTGCTGGCGTTCGAAATTGCCTCCCGCGCCTGCTTCAAGGAAGCGGCCCCGAGGCTCGGCGTGCAGCTGCTGGAGCCGATCATGAAGGTCGAGGTCGTGACGCCGGAAGACTATGTCGGCGGCGTTATCGGTGACCTCAACGGCCGTCGCGGCCAGATCCAGGGCCAGGAAGCGCGTGGCGTGGCAGTCGTCATCAACGCGATGGTGCCTTTGGCCAACATGTTCAAGTACGTCGACAATCTGCGTTCGATGTCGCAGGGCCGCGCCCAGTACACGATGCAGTTCGACCACTATGAGCCGGTCCCTACGGCGGTGGCCCAGGAAGTCCAGAAAAAGTACGCGTGAGAATGCCTGTGCCACCGGAACCGCGGCTCTTACGCGTTTCCGGTTCGGCTGGAGCGAATATCAATTTCCCCGAGCGGGATGAGTAAAGACGGAGAAATACAGTGGCAAAAGGTAAATTCGAGCGCACCAAGCCGCATGTGAACATTGGCACGATCGGCCACGTCGATCATGGCAAGACGTCGCTGACGGCGGCGATCACGAAGTATTTTGGCGAATACAAGCGCTATGACCAGATCGACGCGGCGCCGGAAGAGAAGGCGCGCGGCATCACCATCTCGACGGCGCATGTCGAGTACGAGACGGCCAACCGTCACTATGCCCATGTCGACTGCCCCGGCCACGCCGACTATGTGAAGAACATGATCACCGGCGCCGCGCAGATGGACGGCGCGATCCTGGTGGTTTCGGCCGCCGACGGCCCGATGCCGCAGACCCGCGAGCACATCCTTTTGGCCCGTCAGGTCGGCGTGCCCTCGATCGTGGTGTTCCTGAACAAGGTCGACCAGGTCGACGACGCCGAGCTTCTCGAGCTGGTCGAGCTCGAGGTTCGCGAGCTGCTGACCAAGAACGAGTTCCCTGGCGACGACATTCCGATCGTCAAGGGTTCGGCTCTGGCTGCGCTCGAAGATTCGAACAAGACCATCGGCGAGGACGCCATCCGCGAGCTGATGGCGCAGGTCGACGCCTACATCCCGACGCCGGTCCGTCCGCTGGACAAGCCGTTCCTGATGCCGATCGAGGACGTGTTCTCGATCTCGGGCCGCGGCACGGTCGTGACCGGCCGCGTCGAGCGCGGCGTGGTCAAGGTCGGCGAGGAATTGGAGATCGTCGGCATCCGTCCGACGGCCAAGACCACCTGCACGGGCGTGGAGATGTTCCGCAAGCTGCTCGACCAGGGCCAGGCCGGCGACAACATCGGCGCGCTCTTGCGCGGCATCGACCGCGAGGGTGTCGAGCGCGGCCAGGTTCTGGCCAAGCCGGGTTCGGTGAAGCCGCACAAGAAGTTCGTGGCCGAAGCCTACATCCTGACCAAGGACGAGGGCGGCCGTCACACGCCGTTCTTCACCAACTACCGTCCGCAGTTCTACTTCCGCACCACCGACGTGACCGGCATCGTGACGCTGCCGGCCGGCACCGAGATGGTGATGCCCGGCGACAACATCACCGTCGATGTCGAGCTGATCGTGCCGATCGCCATGGAAGAGAAGCTGCGCTTCGCCATCCGTGAAGGCGGCCGCACCGTCGGTGCCGGCATCGTCGTCACCATCAAAGAATAATCGATCCGGCATCAGCCGGTTCGACAAGGAAAGGGCGGTCTTCGGGCCGCCCTTTTTGTTTCTCCCGTTGCTGCGGAGTAGAACATTCGAGGTGATGCAAAAGCTATTGCAACCACCGCCGCCGCAACTATCATAGGTTGCGGCAGGGGCTTCGCCAAAACATGATTTCCGGGCGTCATTCAAACGGTATGGCATTGTGGTGCCGCAGGCTGGTTCGTGTGATATCGGTCCTTTCGGTAGTGATGGTTGCCTTTGCAGCGAAGGCCGAGGATTTTTACCCGAAGACACCCTCCGATCCGAGGACATGGAATCCAAACACCTGGTACCTTCCAGGAATGTTCTCCAATGATTTCTCGGAGATGCGGTTTGTTGTTGTGCGGAGCAGCGCCATCGGCTGCGAGCCTAAGTGTCCGGAATGGATCTCGGCGGAGGGCGCCATCGAAGCCGGCACACCGGCTAAGCTAAAGCGAATATTGAAGGCGCTCGGCCGCCGCCAATTGCCGATTATCGTCAATTCCCCGGGCGGCAATGTCGATGCTGCGCTTCAGCTTGGCCGAATAATCCGCAAGAACAAGCTGGATGTCGCTGTCGGAGTGACCAAATTTTTCGGATGCTGGCCGGGGATGGACGACTGCCGAGCCAACGATGGCAAGGGGGCCGCCTATTTCGGCACAGCCTCAGACGGCGGCGCCATGTGCAATTCTGCCTGTCCGCTGATGTTTGCCGGCGGCGTCCGCCGCTTGGCAGGTGGCTGGGCCTATCTGGGTGTCCATCAGATCACCACCACCTATTTCCCCGCCAAACGGCAATATCGAACCACCTATCGAGTTGTGCGGGGCAAAAAATATCAGGTCACCACGGAAACCATCACTCAGGGCGAGAGCTACAAGACCTATGAAATGAGCAGGGCGGTTTCGAGGAGGCTCTCGGCCTATCTCAGGGAGATGGGTGTCGGGCAGGGCGTGCTGGACACGATGAAAGCCACGCCGGCCAGCGAAATCCGGCAGATCGCTCTCCAAGATATGCTGACAATGAAGCTGGCAACCGGCACGGAGACTGTCGACCTATTGACCAGCGCAAGCTTGTGCATGCTCGACAAGTCGGCCCCGAGTTGCCGAGAAATACCGGGGAATGCCAGCCCGGCTAAGATGGTATCGACGAAAGCGAAGGGCGTACCTCCTCAAAAGGCTGAAGCCTCGCTTTCCCCGCCGGCCAAGGTCGCGCCCATTAAGCCGTTCCAGGGAGCGGCAGGAAATGCGGCGCCGGAGATGCGCTTCGTGGTCGTTCGCGGCAGCGATCCGCTCTGCGATCCCGACTGCCCGGAATGGATTTCAGCGGAAGGCGCGATCACCCCTCGAACTCCGCAAAAACTTCGCCAGTTGCTCGCCGCGCTCGACAACCCGCGGCTTCCCATTGTGATCAGCTCACGAGGCGGCGACTTGTTTGGCGCCTTGGCCGCAGGACGGCTTATCCACGAACGCAAGCTAGACGTCGTCGTCGCTCGCACCAATATCCTGGGTTGCAACCCACCCGGGGCAGGCTGTCTGGACGACAATGGCGCCTATGTCGGGCTGATCAGCCAATTCGGAGTGGAGTGCGATTCAGCCTGCGCACTCATGCTCGCCGGCGGCGCCAGGCGGCTGGTCGACCCCAAGGCGCGGCTCAGCGTGTCCTCAATGGGACAGAAGCGGATTGTCAAAGCCTATTTGGACGAGATGGCGATCAGCCCAGGCCTGTTCGCAGCGATAGATCAGAGTTCAGTCGAGCGTCAGCTTGAACCCGATATAATGCTGAAGGTCGGGCTGGTGACCGGGCCGGACACATCGGACACGCTGACTGGCCCCGCCATTTGCAGGTCCTCGCCAAAGCCGGACAATTGCCGGCTCCCGCCCTCTGCCAACGCCCAGGCAAAGACGCCGCCAGAACTTTAGCGTAGTCGCGACGAAGGTCGAGGCAGCAGCCGTCAGGCTGGCATTGCTCGCACCCTCTTCAATTCTATTGCAAGCATCGTCGCCGTAACTAGTATGGGTTGGACCGAGGGCTTGGCAGGCGTGATTTCCGCGTTCCTTTCAAAGGGTATTTCGTGGCCGCTAGGGCTGGTTCGGCTCGGGCTGGCCATCGCTATTGGGCTTACCGCGTTTGCCGCCGCAGCGAAGGAAACGCCGCCGGATTACGGCCCTGCCATGCGCTTCGTCGTGGTGCGCAGCAGCGCGCCAGGCTGCGAGCCGAACTGCCCGGAATGGATTTCTGCCGAAGGCAGCATCGAGGCCGGCACGCCGGCGCTGTTCAAGCGCCTCTTGAAGACGCTCGGCGGCCGGCAACTGCCGATCGTCGTCAGTTCTCCTGGAGGCAATGTCGACGCCGCGCTCCAACTCGGCCGCATGATCCGTAAGAACAAGCTCGACATCGCCGTGGGCACTACGGGGTTTTCCGGTTGCTCGCCCGAAATGAAGAACTGCCGGGACAATGACAGTAAGAACACGCCGTATTCCGGCATCGCCTACGACAGCGGCGCCATGTGCAATTCCGCATGTCCCCTGATGTTTGCCGGCGGCGTCCGCCGTGTGGTCGGCGAGTGGGCTTTTCTCGGAGTTCATCAGATCACCACGACATATCACAGGGAAAAGCTGCTCTACCGCACCACCTACAGAATTGTGAACGGCAAGAAGAAGGTCCTCAGCACCAAGGTCGTCAGCCGCAAGAATGCCGGCAGCTACAAGACCTACGAGATGAGCAAGGCGGTCGAGAAACGGCTGTCCGGCTATCTGAAAGAAATGGGTATTGGGCAGGGCGTGCTGGACGTGATGAAAGCGACGCCGGCAAGCGACATAAAGCAGATCGAGCCCGACGATATGCTGGATATGAAGCTCGTCACCAGCCTCGATTCCCTCGACCTGATGACCGAAGCAGCCATATGCCGGCGCGATCCGGTGCCAGCGAACTGCCGCGAGATACCGGCCAATGGCAAGGCCAAGCCGGCCGAGGTGGCGACGGTCGCGGCCAAACCGGCCTACAGTCAGCCGGCGGAGGCAGCATCACCGCCAAAGCCGCAGCAGGAAATGCGTTTCATCCTCGTTCGCGGCAGCAATCCGCTCTGCAACCCCGATTGTCCGGAATGGATTTCGGCGGAGGGAACGATCGTTGCCGGAACGCCCGACAGGCTGCGCGAGCTGCTGGACAAGGTCGGCGGGCGCAGGCTGCCCATCGTCCTCAACTCACAGGGCGGCGATGTCCAGGGCGCGCTCGCCGCCGGCCGGCTGATCCGCGAGCGCAGATTGGATGTTGCGGTCGCCCGGACGGATTTTCTCGATTGCGATCCCGGCACGGCAGGGTGCGTCTCCAAGGACAACCTTCATAATGGTCTCACCGTTGAAGCCGGCGCCGAATGCGATACAGCCTGCGTGCTGATGATCGCAGGCGGCACCAGGCGCTTGGTAGGTGCCGATACGCGTTTCCTGGTGCATTCCATGGGCATGGAAGACAAGGTCCGGTCGTATCTCGAGGAGATGGCGATCGGCTCGGGCTTGTTCGTCGCGATGCAGTCGGCCCAATCCGCCAAGCACAGGGAGCTCAGCCAGGACGAATTGGCGGGGTTCGGGCTCACCACCAGCCGCCAGTCGGTAGACGCTCTGACGGGCGCCACTATCTGCAAATCTTCGCCAAAACCCGATAACTGCCGGGTTCTGCCGTCCGCCAACGCCGAAGCGGAATCGCCGGCCAAGCTTTAGCAGCATTCGGCGCCATGCCAGCACTGGCCATGGAGGCAGGTTGAGCCGGCTCCGAGCTTCCCGCTATCCTTCTAGGCTCAAACGTAGGAGGACCGGAGATGAGCGAGGGCGTCCCGACTTTGTTCGAATGGGCCGGCGGCAGCGAGGCGCTCAACCGGCTGACGCAGATCTTTTACAACAGAGTGACCTTGGACCCGATCGTCGGTCCGGTGTTCAGGCACATGTCGCCGGACCATCCGGCGCATGTCGCCGCCTTCATCGGCGAGGTTTTCGGCGGGCCGAAGACCTACAGCGAAAGGCATGGTGGCCACCGCGAGATGGTCATGCATCATCTCGGCAGGCATCTGAGCGAGGAGCAGCGCCGGCGCTGGATCAACCTCCTGGCGGATGCGGCGGACGAATCGGGCCTGCCGGGCGATCCCGAGTTCCGTTCCGCCTTCATGGGCTATATCGAATGGGGATCGCGACTGGCCAAGATGAATTCCAATCTCGGCGAGACTTGCGACCCTGAGACCGAGCCAATGCCAAGCTGGGGCTGGGGCGTGCCGGGCGGGCCTTACAAGCCGCCGGCCGGGAAATCGTAGCCGAAGATGCTGGGTTTCTGCAAAATTCCGAAAAGATGACGCCGCAAAGACACCGCAGGGTCGTTGCATCAATGTGAGACGACCTTGCATGCTGATTGCCCATCTCCCATCGGGCTATATTCTGGGACGGCTCGCGCGAAGACGGCGACGGGAGGCATCCGATGTGGTGGCTGCCGCAATGCTCGGCAGCGTCATCCCTGACATCGACATGCTCTATTTTTACCTGATCGATGGCGGTCGCACGCACCATCATGCCTACATCACGCATTGGCCGTTGTTCTGGGCCACGATCGGGACGGTAGGCGTGTCGGTCGGTCGGTTGTTGGGATCGCGGCGTCTGCCGTCGATCGCCATCTTCTTAGCCGGAGCCATGTTGCATATGGCGCTCGACACGGTGGCATCGCCGATCATGTGGTTGGCGCCGTTCAGTCATCGCCCGTTTGAGCTCGTGGCGGTTCCGGCCAGCCATGGGAACTGGGTCCTGAGCTTCGTTCTGCATTGGACTTTCGCGCTTGAACTCGTGATCTGCGCATGGGCCCTGCGGCTTGGATGGCTGCGATCGCCGCTTCCAGCCGACGCGTCTCAAAAGGGCTCTTGAGTTCTCATCGGCTTTGTGAAATAGCAGCGCCCGTATACGGGCATAGCTCAGTTGGTAGAGCGGCGGTCTCCAAAACCGCAGGTCGTAGGTTCGAGCCCTGCTGCCCGTGCCACCTCCCATGGCAGACTGAGGGTGGGTGCGCTCCGCCGTTGAAAACCGGGGGGCGGCTTGCCATATAGCGAAAACTGGGGCATAAGGCCCCGCATAGCCGGGACGGAACGACTGGATGGTTCCGAGGCGGCGCTAAAACATAAAGCGGAACACTTGCCACTTGCGTGGACCAAGAATCGGTTTTATGTAGACTGAACAGACACGCGACGCGTGGAGCTGGGAAGCCGGCTTTACGCGTCTGATTTGCGTGGGCGAAATGGTGGTGCTGATTCGGCGCCGGCACGAAGTCCAGGCGGCACGTCCCGGCCAGCGGGATCATCCAGGAGACCCGGCCAACGGGTCTTGAAGACAGGCGGCAGATGGCTTCGAAAACCACAAACCCTTTCACCTTTCTCCAGCAGGTTCGCGCGGAGACGGCCAAGGTGACATGGCCCTCGCGCCGCGAGACCATGATCTCGACGGTGATGGTCCTGGTTTTTGCGCTCATCGCCATGATCTTCTTCTTCACCGCCGACATAGCCATGGGCTATGCGATCGAGTGGATTCTGGGCCTCGGACATTAAGTTCGGCGATTACGGAGAGGTCGTGAAATGACGCGGTGGTACATCGTCCACGCTTATTCGAACTTCGAGAAGAAGGTCGCCGAGGACATCGAGAACAAGGCCAAGCAGAAGGGCCTGTCGGGCGAGATCGAGCAGATCGTGGTGCCGACGGAGAAGGTCGTCGAGATACGCCGCGGCCGCAAGGTCGATGCGGAGCGCAAGTTCTTCCCCGGTTATGTGCTCTTGAAGGCCAACCTGACGGACGCCGTATTCTCGCTGGTCAAGAACACGCCGAAGGTCACCGGCTTCCTTGGTGACTCCAAGCCCGTGCCGATCACCGAGGCCGAGGCGCAACGCATCCTGAACCAGGTTCAGGAAGGCGTCGAGCGTCCGAAGCCGTCGGTCACCTTCGAGATCGGCGAGGCGATCCGCGTCTCGGACGGTCCGTTCGCGTCGTTCAACGGCTTCGTCCAGGAAGTGGACGAGGAGCGGGCGCGCCTCAAGGTGGAAGTTTCGATCTTCGGGCGCGCGGTGCCCGTCGATCTCGAATTCGGACAGGTCGAAAAGGGCTGATCCGAAGGTCCCCGTCCGAGAGGCGAAGGGATCGGCGGCGCGAAGGAATGGCGCTGCCATGAGCGGGTGGGAGGCGAATGCGGCTTAGCCGGCCGCTGGAACCGCACCACCAGACTGCAACCGCCGGTTTTCCCGGCATGAGAAAAGGCAGGAATAGAGATGGCTAAGAAAGTTGCAGGCCAGCTCAAGCTCCAGGTTGCCGCGGGCTCGGCCACGCCGTCGCCCCCGATCGGCCCGGCGCTTGGTCAGCGCGGCATCAACATCATGGAGTTCTGCAAGGCGTTCAACGCGCAGACCCAGGAGCTGGAGAAGGGCTCGCCCATCCCGGTCGTCATCACCTACTACCAGGACAAGTCGTTCACCTTCGTCATGAAGACGCCGCCGGTGAGCTACTTCCTGAAGAAGGCCGCCAACCTGAAGTCTGGTTCGAAGGAGCCGGGCAAGGTCAAGGCCGGCACGATCTCGCGCGACAAGGTGCGCCAGATCGCCGAGCAGAAGATGAAGGACCTGAACGCAAACGACGTCGAAGCGGCCATGCGCATGGTCGAGGGCTCCGCCCGCTCGATGGGCCTGGAAGTGGTGGGCTAAGATCATGGCAAAGATTGCAAAGCGTGTTGCCAAGAGCCGTGAAGGCATCGATCCGAACAAGGCCTATGCGCTCTCTGAGGCGCTGCAGCTGCTGAAGGACCGGTCCACGGTGAAGTTCGACGAGACGGTCGAGGTCGCGATGAATCTCGGCGTCGATCCGCGCCATGCCGACCAGATGGTCCGCGGCGTTGTCAACCTGCCGAACGGCACTGGCCGGTCGGTGCGCGTCGCCGTGTTCGCGCGCGGCGACAAGGCCGAGGAGGCCAAGGCGGCCGGCGCCGATATCGTTGGCGCCGAGGACCTGGTCGACATCGTCCAGAAGGGCACGATCGATTTCGATCGCTGCATCGCCACCCCGGACA
>NZ_RZSF01000710.1:0-530 GCF_004023325.1 Mesorhizobium sp. M1A.F.Ca.ET.072.01.1.1
GGTGCCACCACCATGGCGAGATTGTAGGTGCCGATATCGGGCATGCCGTCCTTCGCGCCCAGCGAAACCATCTCGTCGCCGAGGAAGGACTTCGGCAGCGGCGCGACGGCAAGGTCAGCCATGATGGCGGCGCGCTGGCCGGCGGTATGAGCGCTCATATAGGCGATGCGGTAGTTGCGACCTTCCCGGCCGAGCGCTTCCAGGGCGCCGGCCCGCCAGGCGCAGCCTTCTTCCCAAAGCGAAACCGGCAGCGGTTCGCGCAGATGCGCGCAGCCGCCCTTGGCGCCGGCCCAGACGATCGGCTCGGTTAGCAGCACCTCGGCGCCGACCGCGCTGGTCTTGTAGGAATTGGTGAGCAACGTGATGTCGAGCGCACGGTCGTCCATGCGGCGGCGTAGATTGACGCTCTGGTCGATGGTGACGTCGACGGCGATCGACGGATGCGATTGCGCGAAGCGCTTCAACACGTGGGGCAGCACGCGCTCGCCATAGTCGTCCGGGGAGCCAAGCCTGACCACACCGACAATGTC
>NZ_RZSF01000711.1:0-523 GCF_004023325.1 Mesorhizobium sp. M1A.F.Ca.ET.072.01.1.1
GGGCGGTCTTTCGGTGCGCACGACGCTCGACCCGAAGATCCAGCTGATTGCCCGCAAGGCGATGCAGAACGGGCTGCTGAAATACGACACGCTGCGCGGTTATCGCGGACCGGCGACCCACATCGATGTCTCCGGCGACTGGGGCGTGCCGCTCGGCAACGTCAAGGGGCTGGAGGACGTGCCGGAATGGACGCTCGCCGTCGTCCTCGACAGCTCCGACACCGGCCTCTCGATCGGTCTGCAGCCGGCGCGCCAGGTCTCGGGCGACATCGTCAAGGAGCGCGTCGAAGGCACCGTCAGCAAGGAGGACATGGGTTTTGCCATGCGCCACATCGTCGACGGCAAGAGCGTCAAGGCGAAATCGCCTGCGGATGTGCTGCAGCCCGGCGACGTCATTTTCGTGCAGAAGAACGAAGGTTCGGACAGCGCCTACAGTCTGCGTCAGGTTCCGCAAGTGGAAGGCGGCCTCGTCGCCATGGATCCGCACACCGGCCGCGTTCTGGCCATGGTCGGCGGCTTCTCC
>NZ_RZSF01000712.1:0-521 GCF_004023325.1 Mesorhizobium sp. M1A.F.Ca.ET.072.01.1.1
CTTGTTCCGCGAGCCGGCACTAATTGATCCGCCGTCGGCGTCGGAACCAGGCGGCCGTTCCAGCATTGAAGGCGAAGAGTCCAGCGGAGGTGCCTTATGATTGAAGATCTGCCTTTCGACCCGCCGATCGCCGTCGCCGTTGGCGCCGGCTTCAAACGGGACATTGCATCGCTGGCGGAGATGCAGAACTTCCTAAAAGAATGGCCGCCTGCCGAAGACACACGGCTGCAGAAGATCGCCATCAAGGCGTGCGAGGCGGCGCGGGCCGGACACGTGACCATCGAGCAGACGCGACGCGCCTTCATGGCTTTCGCCAAGGCCGCGGGCATCGTCTGGACCGGCGTCGATCCGGTCACGACGCTGCGCCGCGCCTAGGTGCGGACGATCCGCGCGGCGCGCGCGCCGCACGAGCGTCATACGCGCTGAGCCGAGCCTCGCAATCACTATTGCTTAGGCGGCTGCGGCGGCACTTCCCCGGGCTTGATCACCGGCATGTTGCCTTCCTCGGGCGCCGGCTGGGC
>NZ_RZSF01000713.1:0-487 GCF_004023325.1 Mesorhizobium sp. M1A.F.Ca.ET.072.01.1.1
CGTGCCGTTCGCCACCAAGCTTTGCCGCGAGCCACACCATCCAGCGTCCCGGCCGTGAACCAAGACGGCGCGCCAGCGTAATCGATCCAAGTTCTATAGCAACAATCCGGGGCGGCCTGTCCGGCCTCAACTGGGCCATGATCCCATCCACCTTGCCGATCTTGACCTGCCTGCGGTCGACGACCTGTTTGTCCAGTAGATCGCGCAGCAGATCCATCACGAGCCTCCGAATATCTGCAAGGGTATGGCCACCACGGCAAGGACGAAACCCAGCGCAATGACGAAGATCACCGCGGCATTCGAAATCATGCCGTTGCGATGGTCGCCGACATAACGTTCATCGTTGAGCAGGAAGAGGAATGGCACCACGGTCAGGGGCAGGCTGGCTGCCGTGACTGCCATGGAGAAGATCGTGAGTTTCAGCGGGTCGAGGCCAAGGCCTATTGGTATGGCGGCAAGAAGCAGCGAGATCGTATAGACGCTGCAG
>NZ_RZSF01000714.1:0-514 GCF_004023325.1 Mesorhizobium sp. M1A.F.Ca.ET.072.01.1.1
GCCGAGCGCAGTCCGGGATAGGGTGATCGGCCGGTATAACTGCCAAAGCGCACCGGCCGGTTGCGACCCGCCGAAACAATAGCCGACGCAACCTCGTCGCCGAAGAGCCGGCGAACGCGGCCGAGTTGATCATTGACAAGCGCGTTCATCGGATAGAGTAGCAAGGCGCGGCAGCCCGGCAGCGCCGCCGTAGCTGGCCGGTCGAGTGCCTCTTGGGTCAGTTGGCCGATGATCGGCATCAGAAAGCTCTCGGTCTTTCCCGAGCCGGTACCGGTGGCGACGATGAGATCGGAGCCCGCGAAGTACCTCTCAAGGGCTTGTGCCTGATGGACGTAGGGCCGGGGAAACAAGCCGGCTTTTGCCGCTGCAAGCTCCGCCAACATCCTTGCCAGCGCTGGGGGCAGATCAAGTTGGTCATAGGGAGCCCCCAGTTCATAAACCGGAGTAGACTCAACAAATGGAGCCTGCGCGACCGCACCGTCCTCCTGCAGCAGCAGCCGCCGCTCTAGGATGA
>NZ_RZSF01000715.1:0-507 GCF_004023325.1 Mesorhizobium sp. M1A.F.Ca.ET.072.01.1.1
CTGTTGTCGAGGCCGAGCATGCCATCGCCCAGTTGGCCGGCGCCCGAGATCGTGTTGTCGACATTGACCAGCGTGACGTCCGGACCGGTGCCGGAGATGACGTTGGCCGCGCTGTCGGACAGGACGACCTGCCCGCCGCCCTCAAGGGTCACGCCATGCTGGATGATCTGCAGCAGGGTCTCGGCGCCGGTCGAGTTCAGCGCAATGATGCCGCTGTTGTTGACCGTGCCGCTCAGCGGCAGCAGGGCGCCGTCGCCAATCGTCATAGTCCCGGCGTTGTTGACTACCGGAGTCTGGTCGAAGACGAAATTGCCGGCGCCGAGCGCGGAGGAGTGCACGCCTTCCAGCGTGATCGACTGGCCCTCGGCGAGCGTGATCACCGCATTGCCGCTGGCGTTGTCCGCGGTATGCGCCTGGACGGCGGCGAAGCTCTGGAAGCCGGAGTAGCCGATGAGGTCGATCTGGTCGGCGGCAGCATCGAAGCTGTGCACGGTATCGTTGCCGATC
>NZ_RZSF01000716.1:0-505 GCF_004023325.1 Mesorhizobium sp. M1A.F.Ca.ET.072.01.1.1
GATCGGCCGGAACCAGCTGATCCAACGTCACCATCTCAAGCGCGGTCTGTTCAGGGGCGGGTCGCTTCAACATGACCCAGTGAATCAAAAACCCCCGGCAAACGCCAGGGTTTGTCAGCAGTCTGAGCCCCGGCGAAATGCCGGGGCTTTTTTACGCCTGGCTTGCTTGGCGGCGATGAGATCCGCGCTCTCGCGACAGTGCTGGCCTGCTGTTCTGACGAGGCCCGTCCTGCGGCCTTTCCGCCCTCTGGCGAGCTGTTCACGAAAACAACCCCGGCTTTCGCCGGGGTTGTTTTCTGTCGGGAATGCAGTCGCTTACACCGAATAGTACATGTCGTACTCGACCGGGTGCGGGGTCATTTCGAAGCGCATCACCTCGGCCATCTTGAGCTCGATATAAGAGTCGATCTGGTCGTCGTCGAACACGCCGCCTGCCTTCAGGAAGCCGCGGTCCTTGTCGAGGTTCTGCAACGCTTCGCGCAGGGAGCCGCAGACCGTCGGGATC
>NZ_RZSF01000717.1:0-501 GCF_004023325.1 Mesorhizobium sp. M1A.F.Ca.ET.072.01.1.1
GGCGGTTTCTGTCCCCCCCCCGCCACAAAACTTAGCCGCGCCAGTTCCTCAGCGGCCGCCACCCGCAGAATTAACCTTTTGTTAACCATTCGCCCGGCACCCTTTAACCATTGAGTAAGGATTCGTCTGGCCGTGACCTTCGCCGCCCCTTTGCACAACAAATCCATCCGCTTCCGCGCCCGCTCCTTCGTCGCTTTCACGCTGACGCCGGAGGCGCCGATCGACGAGTGGCTGGAGGGGCTCGATCACTGGATCGGCAACTCGCCGGGCTATTTCAACGGCCGCCCGGTAGTGTTGGATCTCAACACTTTGAAGCCGGGGCCGGAGGAGATCGCAGCACTTGTCGGCACGCTCGCCCGGCGCGGCATCCGCGTCTACGCGATCGAGCTCGAGGGCGCCGAGCTCGGCCCCGATTTGCCGCCGCTGCTCGCGGGCGCCAAGGAGGCGACCGCCGAGGGCCTGCTGGGCAGGGCCGCGCGCAAGGCGAAGGCGGAAGAGATC
>NZ_RZSF01000718.1:0-496 GCF_004023325.1 Mesorhizobium sp. M1A.F.Ca.ET.072.01.1.1
CTCCTGAGGTGGCGAGGATGCGCGGCCAGTATTCCTTCCAGCATCTCGTCGACGGAACGGTTGCCGTCGTTGATGATCTTCTTGGTCTGCACCGGCATCCTCCCGATCTCGGTTTTTTCGCGATATTAGAGGCTGTTACCGGGATTGCCACCCCGGCAACCGCGCCTCACGCCGCGATCTTTTCACGCGCCGCACTTATCTCAACGCAGGCCTTGGCCGCTTCCTTGCCCTTGACCTGGAAGTGCTCGAAGAAGAAGCGGTGGTGCTCGGCGCTGTCGTGATAATTGTGCGGCGTCAGCACCGCTGAAAGCACCGGCACGCCGGTCGCAAGCTGCACGGTCATCATGCCGCCGAGGACGGCGCCGGCGACGAAATCGTGCCGGTAGATGCCGCCATCGACGACGAAGGCGGTGCCGAGGATCGCGGCATAGCGGCCGGTCTCGGCGAGGGTCTTGGCATGCAATGGGATCTCGTAGGCGCCGGGCACGTCGAAGAC
>NZ_RZSF01000719.1:0-485 GCF_004023325.1 Mesorhizobium sp. M1A.F.Ca.ET.072.01.1.1
GTGTAGGTGCAATCGTAAATGACGAGGTCGGCATCCTCGATGAGATCGAGGATCGCCTGATCGAGCTGGCCCGGCTCGTGCTCGGTGTCCGTGATCACCGCCACGACGCGGCCACCCCATTCGACCCGGTAGCCTATGCAGCCACCGGGATGGGTGAGACTGCCGGTTCGGACCACCACCCCTTGGCGCGGCCGAAGCACGTCTCCGGATACGAAATCGCGATAGTCGAGGCTTGCCTTGCAGACATCCAGTCTCACCGGAAACCAGGGCGGCCGCATGAACTCATCGACCATCTGCCGGGTCGTCATGCGTCCTGCAAGATGCCCGGACCAAAGCCTGAGTTTGACGCTCCGGTCATACATCGGCTTAAAGGCCGGCAGCCCGATGATGTGATCGTAATGACAATGCGTGAAAAACAGATCGAAATCGGTCACGCCCGACGCACGAAGCGCCCAGCCGGCAGGCCGCAGGCCAGAGCCCGCGTC
>NZ_RZSF01000071.1:0-23624 GCF_004023325.1 Mesorhizobium sp. M1A.F.Ca.ET.072.01.1.1
GATGCGGTCGGCGACCACGGTTTCCAGCCGCTCGAGCGAGGCGGCGTCGTCAGCGGCGACCGCGATGTGGAGAGCCTTGTCGTCTGCATCCATCACGGTGCGGCCGAGCGAGAGCTGGATGGCGCCGTGATGCGGGTCGAATTCGACCGGGAACTTGTGCGCCCAGTGCTTGCAGAGCTGCTGCAGATAGCGGCTGGCGTTTTCAGTGGCGACGTCGGCGCGGCTGGTCGGCATGAAATTCTCCCGGCGGATCAAGAAAAGCGCCAGCCTGATCTGGCTGGCGCCACAAGCGCTTAGATAGGCGCGATCCGGCAAAACGCCATAGACCGGCCGGTCAAATCCCCGGGAGGGGCAGGCGCCTACCAGCTTCCCGTATTCGACATCGAGGCCCATGGCTCCGCCTTTGCCTTGGCCGGGCCTTTCTGCAGCAGCTCGATGGAGATGCCGTCCGGCGAGCGGATGAAGGCCATGTTGCCGTCGCGCGGCGGCCGGTTGATGGTCACGCCATTGTCCATCAGCTTCTGGCAGGTGGCGTAGATGTCGTCGACCTCATAGGCGAGGTGGCCGAAGTTGCGGCCGCCTTTGTACTCCTCCGGATCCCAATTGTAGGTCAGCTCGACCAGCGGCGCCTTCTCTGCAATGCCGCTTTGCTCGTCATCGGGCGCGGCGAGGAAGATCAGCGTGTAGCGTCCCTGCTCGTTCTCGTAGCGACGCACTTCCTTGAGGCCGAGCTTGTTACAGTAGAAATCGAGCGATTGATCGATGTCGGCGACGCGGACCATTGTGTGAAGATAGCGCATATCGGATTCCTCGCGGCGTTACGTTTGCGGCGCACCATAGGAGCCGCTCCGCCAAAGGGCAATCGTCCGACAAAACCGATGGAGGGATCGATTTCAGCCGCCCCTTTGCGCTTCAGGCCGCGCCGGTAAACAACAATTGAGGCTTTCCGGTGCTCAACGGTGAAAAAAGGCACGTCAGGTCTTGCACACCCCGGAAGCCGCAGTGTTAATCTGATGGCAAGAATCACTAGCGGTTGCAGTTGGAAAAGGGGGCGTTCTTATGGGGGAAAAAGCCTCTTTTACGAGGCGGGACGGAAGCCTTGACGACGCCTTGACGCGAGACAGTGGCGGCGACTCCGCCGGGCTTGTCGAAATCGCCGGCGCTATCAAATGGTTCGACGTGGCCAAGGGCTACGGCTTCATTCTTCCGGACGACGGCGTCTCGGGTGATATTCTCCTCCATGTGACATGTCTTCGAAGAGATGGCTTTCAGACCGCGCTGGAAGGCGCGCGCGTCGTCTGTCTCGTCAAGCAGGGCGAGCGTGGCCTGCAGGCGTTCCGGGTTCTTTCCATGGACGCCTCGACAGCGGTGCATCCGGCCGAGCAGGAGCAGCGCACGCATGTCACCGTGACTGCCGAGAGCGGGCTCGAGCGGGCGCTGGTGAAGTGGTTCAACCGCACCAAAGGCTTCGGCTTCCTGACCCGGGGCGAGGGCACCGAGGACATCTTCGTCCATATGGAGACGCTGCGCCGCTACGGCATTACCGAGCTGAGGCCCGGCCAGGTCGTTCTGGTCCGTTTCGGACGCGGCGACAAAGGCCTTATGGCCGCCGAAATACACCCCGATATGGGCACCTTGCCGGTCTCGCATTAAAGCGCGGCCCGACGCACTTTATTTTTTGCTTGATGCAGGTTCGCCAAAACCGCTTGGCAGTTTTGGGCGACATGCATCGGGCTCTCTCGATACGATCGGGATGCCCTGCCCGGTGCAAGGCCGTTCCTGTCCAAAAACCAGTTCCACTCGCTCGGATCATGGTCTAGGACAGGGCCTGGACGAGGTATCACATGGCTCATCGCAACTGGCTGACCGCAGGCGCGCTTTGCGCCGCCATCGCTCTGGCCGCCATTTTCAGCGCCTTGAGACCGAGTTCGGCGGACGGTCAGGCGATGATGCTGCCTGCCGATCCGACGCGGCTCGTCGCGATCACCGGCTCCGGCAAGCATTCCTTCTCAATCGAGATAGCCGACAGCTCGGAAGAACGCGAGGCCGGGCTGATGTACCGCAAGGACATGGCCGACGATCACGGCATGCTGTTCGTGTTCGAGCGGCCCGCTGAGGTGAATTTCTGGATGAAGAATACACCGATGCCGCTCGACCTGGTCTTTATCGGCCAGGACGGCAGGATCAAGGCCGTCAAGCGTGGCGAACCGGAATCGGAGGCGATCATCTCGCCCGGACAGCCGGTAAGCTTCGTGCTTGAGCTGAAGGCGGGAACGGCCGCCAAGGACGGTCTGAAGGACGGCGATCTCCTGCGTCACCCAGCGATCAATAAGACCTCGGGCGCCGGCTCCAACTGACCGCGGCTGCGCCAGATGCAATATTTTTCCCACGACGGCTTCGAACTCGCTTACCTCGACCGCCCGCCGGCGTCCGGGCAGGGCGATCCGGTGCTGATGATCCACGGCTTCGCCTCCAGCCACTACGTCAATTGGGTCTCGCCGGGCTGGTTCAAGACGCTGAACGACGCGGGGTACCGCGCCATCGCCCTCGACAATCGCGGCCACGGTTCTTCGACGAAGAGCTACCAGGAGGCCGACTACACGCCGGTTAAGATGGCCGCGGACGCGGCCGCGCTGCTCGATCACCTCGGCATCGAGCACGCCCATGTCATGGGCTATTCGATGGGCGCGCGGGTATCCGCCTTCATGGCGTTGTCCAATCCGGACAAGGTGGCGACGCTGGTGTTCGGCGGCCTCGGCATCGGTCTTGTCGACGGCGTCGGCGACTGGGATCCAATCGCCGATGCGCTTCTGGCCGAGGATGCCGGTACGATCAGCCATGCGCGCGGCCGCTCGTTTCGCGCCTTCGCCGACCAGACGCGCAGCGACCGCCGGGCGCTGGCCGTCTGCATCGTCGGCTCACGCGCGTCAATGAGCGAGGACGATGTCGCGCGGATCGCCCAGCCGACCCTGATTGCCGTCGGGACCAAGGACGACATCGCCGGCTCGCCTGACGAGCTTGCCGCGCTGATGCCCCACGCAGAGGCTTTTCGCATCGAGGGCCGCGACCACATGCTCGCCGTCGGCGACAAGAGCTTCAAGCAGCGCGTGCTGGAGTTCTACGCCGAAAATCCGCTCTGACCCATACCGTCCGCTACGGGCGACGACGCGTCTAAAGCGGGTTGCGCAAAACGCGACCTGCTTTTGACCTACGCGATGTCCTCGTCCCGAAACTGAAAGCACGTCGGGGAGAATGCTTTAGCCGCGCGTTCTCCTGTCGGCGATGGATTTCGCCATGACGCAAAGCAGCTCGAACATCATGGTCGCTCCCGCAAGCGCCGTCATGCCGCCAATATCAAAAGGAGGCGCGACCTCGACGACATCGGCTCCGGCGAAATTCAATCCGTCGAGCAATCGAACCAGCTCCTGCACCTCGCGGGTGGTGAAGCCGCCGAGCTCCGGCGTGCCGGTGCCAGGGGCCATCGACGGATCGATGCAATCGATGTCGAAGGTCACGTAAGTGAGGCTGTCGCCGACAAGATCGCGTGCTTCCTGCATGACGGAAGCGGTGCCGCGTTTGACGAACTCTTCCATATATACGATGCGCACGCCCTGAGCGGTCGCCCAGTCGTGTTCGCCCGGCTCATAGATCGAGCCTCGAATTCCGATCTGAATAACCCGCTTCGGGTCGAGCAGCCCTTCCTCGATCGCGCGGCGAAAGGGCGTCCCGTGTGTATAGGGATTCTCGCCGAAGTAGCGGTCGTTCGTGTCGGAATGCGCGTCGAAGTGGATCATGCCGACGGGTTCCTTGCGGGCGATGGCGCGCAGCACCGGCAAGGTCGTCAGATGATCGCCGCCGGCGGCCAAAGGAAGAGCGCCGTCAGCAACGATGGCGGCAATGCCGTCCTCGATGCGCTTCAATCCGTCGAGCAAGTTGATCGGATTGACCGAGAGATCTCCCACATCGGCGACATTGGCAATGCTGAACGGCTCGGTTCCCGACACGTGGTGGACGCGGCGCATCAGGCTCGACTGGTTCCTGATTTCGCGTGGACCGTGGCGGGCGCCGGCCCGATTGGTCGTGCCGCCATCCCAAGGAATCCCGACAAGGGCAATATCGAGCCCCTTCGCGTTCGGCACCGCCGGCAGCCGCATGAAGGTGGAAAGCCCGGCAAATCGCGGCACCTGGGCGGCGTCGACGGGTTGGAAGAAGTTGTTTTCCATGGTGTCGGTCATCCCAGAGGCGTTCACGTTCCGCGTGGCGATCAGGTCTGTTGAGACTGGTCTTGCAGGACCTGCAGCGATCGGACCAGATTTTCCCTGGCCCGCGCCTCGAACCGATCGCGAAACCATTGTGTGTTGAAAATATGCGGACGGGCCAGGAAGCTCGTCAGGACAGCCGCGCGGCCGGCGCGCCAGATCGGTTCCTCGACCCAGCCATATTCGCGCCGGACCGCCTTCTCGTAAGCGTCGAAGCGGTTCGGGTCGGCACCGAGGATCGCGAGGTCCATGTCGAGGAAAAGGGCGGCATCGCTTGCGGCATCCTCATCTTCGAGCGGCGGCAACTGGTGCGTGGCGGTGGCGCTGATCATGGCCAGAATCCGGGCAAGCCGGGCCGGGTCGGTGCGGCCGGAGAGCTTCCTTTCTGCCAGCACGGCGCTCTTTGCCTCGTTGTCCTTGGCGCGGCTGTCATAGACCGCATCATGGAACCAGATCGCCGCTTCGACTGCTTCTGGATCGTCAAGAAGGTGCCGGTGTTCGGCTGCCAACGCCAGCATTGCTTCGATGTGAGGCAAGCCGTGGTAGTGGCGATCCGCGCTCTGATAGAGCGCGGCAAGCTCGCTTTTCAGCGCATCGTCGATCAAGGGTTCGTTTTCCATCGCCGCTTGAATCTCGGTGAACCAAGTCCATTTGACAAAGCACTAAGGAAAATTGAGTTCAACCGTGTTATGATCTGGCCTATATGTGCCGCCGGATGAATGAGCAGGCCGGAGACCGTCGATGAACAGCGTTACGATAGCCCGCCCCAGCATGGTGCAGCCGGTCGACCCGATCTGGCGCGCGATCAGGGATGAGGCGATGGAAGCGGTAAACCGCGATCCGTTGCTGGCTGCTTTCCTCTATTCCACCATCCTCAATCAGGAGAGCCTGGAAGAAGCGGTTATTCACCGCCTGGCCGAGCGCCTGGCGCATCAGGATATCGGCTCCGATCTCATCCGGCAGACCTTCAAGGCCATGCTTGCCGACGATCCGGAGTGGAGCACGACGGTTCGCGTCGACATCCAGGCCTATTACGACCGTGATCCAGCCTGCGACCGCTTCATCATGCCGGTACTCTATTTCAAGGGTTTTCATGCCATCCAGACGCACCGTTTGGCGCACTGGCTGTGGAACCAGGGCCGTAGAGACTTCGCGCTCTACCTGCAGAGCCGCTCGTCCTCGGTGTTCCAGACAGACATCAACCCGGCCGCCCGCATCGGCAAGGGCATTTTCCTCGATCACGCCACCGGCCTGGTGGTCGGCCAGACCGCCGTCATTGAGGACGACGTCTCGATCCTGCACGGCGTGACCCTGGGCGGCACCGGCAAGGCCAGCGGCGACCGCCATCCGAAGATCCGCCGCGGCGTGCTGATCGGCGCCGGCGCCAAGATACTCGGCAACATAGAGATCGGCCATTGCTCGAAGATCGCGGCCGGTTCGGTGGTGCTTTCGCCCGTGCCGCATAACAAGACGGTTGCCGGCGTGCCGGCGCGTGTCGTCGGAGAGACCGGCTGCGACCAGCCCTCGCGACAGATGGACCAGCTCCTGCCCTCGCAGACGATGGACCACGTCGTCAGCTTCGACATCTGATTCTGCGGTCATCGCCAGTGGCCGGAGTCCGGTCGCCACTCAAGGCTCGGTTGTAATGCTGCCGGCTTGCCTTTACATCGCCATCGTCGGCGTGTCAGAAGCGCGTTCCAACGAACAGCCGCATTCGGAGAAGACTTTTGAAGCCAGACGAAATCAGAAAGCTGGACGCCTACTTCAAGCGCGTCTTCCAGAATCCCAAGCTGCAGGTGAAGGCGCGCCCGCGCAAGGAAGACTCTGCCGAGGTCTATGTCGGTGACGAATTCCTCGGCATCGTCTTCAAGGACGAGGACGACGGCGACTATAATTTCTCGATGGCGATCCTCGACGTCGACCTGGCCTAAGCCGGCTTTCCGGCCGGGCTCGCCATGCCGCCCCGGTCGGAAACACCCCTGCGTGATTTTCCGGCTAGTCCACGCAGTGCCGCGGGATATGCACCCGCCGCCAGTCGGTCGAGCCTTCCCGCACCACCACCCGCCGCGCTACCCTCCGGTATGAGGGCGCGATTTCCGTGATGCGCCGCTCTCCTGGCCGCACCAGCACCTCGCGGGCGACGCCTTCGTATTCGGCCGTAAGGACGACGCGCCGGACGCGCTCCGGCTCGACGATGACCGTTTTGGCAACCCGCGCGTAGCGCGCCTCACGCCACACCTTGCACAGCACCTTGCGGCCGTGGATGACCCGCCATTCCCAGGCATAGCCGCCGTCATCCACCTTGACCGTGTGATAGACGGTGCGCGTCACGGCCGGTACGACTTCATAGCCGATGCGAGGCGTGGCGATCTGTTCGATGCTCTCGGTCGTGCCGTAGATCGGCGCGTCATAGTGGACGAGCTGGCCGCCGGGGCTCACCATCACGTCTTCATAGACCGTGTCGTAGATCGCCGGCCGATGCACCGGCTCGTAGCATTCGAGCGTGCGGCCGCCGGCCGCGGCCTGCGACACGGCCGCAAGCATTGCGAGGCTGGTCGAGGCGAGCGATGCGGCACCCTTGCGAAGGGAGCTCTTGCAAAAGCAGCTCTTGCAAAAGGAAGTTGTGCAAAAGGAACTCTGGCTGAACATGACGTTTCCCCGTTGAGAAAGGACGCCGGTTCAACGCGGGAGCGTATCGGAAGGTCCGCCATGGACGGGGATTTCACGGCTTGTCGTTAAGCAGCGCGGTTAAGAAACTGCTACCGTGGCGGCCGGGTAGCGCCCTCGCATTTCGGGCAAAGGGCCATCTCCGGCGCAACCCGCAGCATTTCCTTGGGCCGAGCCGCTTGCTTCGACTTAACCAGATGGCTAGGAGGGGCGGCCTTGCGCTAGGGTGAGCCGGCATCCTATTTAGGATTCAACGATCCAGAACCGATTCCGCCCGATTGCTCAGGTCTACGGCGCCGGAATCCATCCAACAAGGGTAGTCCATGAAGAACCCCGTCGAAACCTACATGAACCTCGTTCCGATGGTGGTCGAGCAGACCAATCGCGGCGAGCGTGCCTACGACATCTTCTCCCGCCTGTTGAAGGAACGCATCATCTTCATCACCGGCCCGGTCGAGGACGGGATGGCGACGCTGGTTTGTGCACAGCTTTTGTTCCTCGAGGCGGAGAACCCCAAGAAGGAAATCAACCTGTACATCAACTCGCCGGGCGGTGTGGTGACATCGGGCATGGCGATCTACGACACCATGCAGTTCATCAAGCCGGCGGTATCGACGCTCTGCATCGGCCAGGCAGCCTCGATGGGCTCGTTGCTGCTTTGCGCCGGCCACAAGGATATGCGGTTTGCCACGCCGAACGCCCGTGTCATGGTCCATCAGCCGTCCGGTGGCTTCCAGGGCCAGGCGTCGGACATCGAACGTCATGCGCAGGACATCATCAAGCTGAAGCGCCGCTTGAACGAGGTCTATGTCAAGCACACCGGCAAGAGCTATGACGAGATCGAGCGGACGCTCGACCGCGACCATTTCATGACCGCCGACGAGGCCAAGGAGTTTGGTCTGATCGACAAGGTCATCACGACGCGCGAACTTGGCGAAACCCCCGCCGCATAGGCTCTGATTGGCGGCTGAATGGCGGGATAACGCGCTTTTGGCGCGGCTTGCGGCATTTCGGCCACAATTGCCTGTTCCCTCAAGGTTCGGGATTGCCTACGTTAAGGCTATGTTGATTTTCGACGGCTTAGCTTTGCATGGGGTTGCTGCGAATCATTGTCGCGTTTTCTGATTGTGTTTCGGATGGAATGCGCTGTGTGAGCCGGGGCACTGGCGCCGGCGGATTCCTGCGATAGATTGGTGAGACGCCAATGCGGCCAGACCATCGGCTGGCAGGCGGTGAAAGGACAGAAAAATGAGCAAAGTTAGCAACAACGGCGGCGATTCAAAGAACACGCTCTATTGCTCGTTTTGCGGCAAAAGCCAGCACGAAGTGCGCAAGCTGATCGCCGGTCCGACCGTCTTCATCTGCGACGAATGCGTCGAACTGTGCATGGACATCATCCGCGAGGAGAACAAAACCTCGATGGTGAAGTCGCGCGAGGGCGTGCCGACCCCGCAGGAGATCCTCAAGGTTCTCGACGACTATGTCATCGGCCAGCCCTACGCCAAGCGGGTGCTGTCGGTGGCCGTCCACAACCACTACAAGCGCCTCGCGCATGCCGGCAAGAACAACGACGTCGAATTGGCAAAGTCGAACATCCTGCTGATCGGCCCGACCGGCTGCGGCAAGACGCTGCTCGCCCAGACGCTCGCCCGCATCATCGACGTGCCGTTCACCATGGCCGACGCCACGACGCTGACCGAAGCCGGTTACGTCGGCGAGGACGTCGAGAACATCATCCTGAAGCTCCTGCAGTCGGCCGACTACAATGTCGAACGTGCCCAGCGCGGCATCGTCTATATCGATGAGATCGACAAGATCTCGCGCAAGTCGGACAACCCGTCGATCACCCGCGACGTCTCGGGCGAGGGCGTTCAGCAAGCGCTGTTGAAGATCATGGAAGGCACGGTGGCCTCCGTGCCGCCGCAGGGCGGCCGCAAGCACCCGCAGCAGGAATTCCTGCAGGTCGACACCGCCAACATCCTGTTCATCTGCGGCGGCGCCTTTGCCGGACTGGACAAGATCATCTCGGATCGCGGCCGCAAGACCTCGATCGGCTTCGGCGCAACCGTGGCGTCGCCCGAGGATCGCCGCACCGGCGACCTGTTCCGCCAAGTCGAGCCCGAGGATCTTTTGAAATTCGGCCTGATCCCGGAATTCGTCGGCCGTCTGCCGGTTCTGGCGACGCTCGAGGACCTCGACGAGCCGGCGCTGATCCAGATCCTGACGGAACCGAAAAACGCGCTGGTCAAGCAGTATCAGCGGCTGTTCGAGATGGAGAATGTGGATCTCACCTTCCACGAGAACGCGCTGTCGGCGATCGCCAAGCGCGCCATCGAGCGCAAGACCGGCGCGCGCGGCCTGCGTTCCATCATGGAAGCGATCCTGCTCGACACGATGTTCGAGCTTCCGGCGCTGGAAGGCGTGCGTGAGGTGGTGATCTCGGAAGAGGTGGTCTCGGGTAACGCCCGGCCGCTTTACATCTATTCCGAGCAGAAGGAAAAGAAGGGCAATGTCAGCGCCTGAAATGGCACTGATCCGGCAAATTTTCATGGAACGGCGCCCGTGTGGCGCCGTTTTGCTGTGAGGGGCTTACCTGTAGGTGATGGAGTGGCTGATCAAAGCATGCTAACCCTTGATCTTTGCACCGCCCGCATCCACCTAACAGCGGAAGGCCGAGGGCCAGAATTCTGCGCTGTAAAATTCCCGTCACAAACGGTGGTAGGCGGAACGACGCTCGGTCGTTAATATAAGATTCGCGGTTGGCTCAATTAGCGGCCGCGACATGAAAGGTTGGACAATGGCCAAAATATCCAGGGCTTCCAGCGACGGCGTGTTTGCAGTCCTCCCACTGCGCGACATCGTCGTGTTCCCGCACATGATCGTCCCGCTCTTTGTCGGGCGTGAAAAGTCGATCAAGGCGCTGGAAGAAGTGATGGGTCAGGAAAAGCAGATCCTGCTTGCCACCCAGATGAACGCAGCCGACGATGATCCTGAGCCCGATGCAATTTTCGACATCGGCACGCTCGCCAATGTGCTGCAGCTCCTGAAGCTTCCCGATGGCACCGTGAAGGTGCTGGTCGAGGGCGCCTCGCGCGCCAAGATCGTCTCGTTCACCGATCGTGCCGACTTCCACGAGGCCCGCGCCACCGCGTTGGTCGAGCCGGAGGAGGAAGAGGTCGAAATCGAGGCGCTGGCCCGCTCGGTCGTCACCGACTTCGAAAACTACGTCAAGCTGAACAAGAAGATTTCGCCCGAAGTGGTAGGTGCCGCCAGTCAGATCGACGACTATTCCAAGCTCGCCGACACGGTTGCCTCGCACCTGGCCATCAAGATCCCCGAGAAGCAGGAGATGCTCGCCACGCTTTCCGTCAAGGAGCGTCTCGAGAAGGCGATGGGCTTCATGGAAGCCGAGATTTCCGTGCTGCAGGTGGAGAAGCGCATCCGCAGCAGAGTCAAGCGCCAGATGGAGAAGACGCAGCGCGAGTACTACCTCAACGAGCAGATGAAGGCGATCCAGAAGGAGCTCGGCGAGGGCGAGGACGGCCGCGACGAGGCTGCCGAGATCGAGGCGCGCATCAAGAAGACCAAGCTTTCCAAGGAAGCCCGCGAGAAGGCGGAAGCCGAGTTGAAGAAGCTGCGGTCGATGTCGCCGATGTCGGCTGAATCGACGGTTGTGCGCAACTATCTCGACTGGCTGCTGTCGATCCCGTGGGGCAAGAACTCCAAGGTCAAGCAGGATCTCGGCTACGCCCAGGACGTGCTCGACGCCGATCACTTCGGCCTCGACAAGGTCAAGGAGCGCATCGTCGAGTATCTCGCCGTGCAGAGCCGTCAGAAGAAGATCAAGGGTCCGATCCTGTGCCTCGTCGGCCCGCCCGGCGTCGGCAAAACCTCGCTCGGCAAGTCGATTGCCAAGGCCACGGGGCGTGAGTTCATCCGAATGGCGCTCGGCGGCGTGCGCGACGAGGCCGAGATCCGCGGTCACAGGCGGACCTATATCGGCTCGATGCCCGGCAAGGTCATCCAGTCGATGAAGAAGGCCAAGAAGTCCAACCCCCTCTTCCTGCTCGACGAAATCGACAAGATGGGCCAGGACTTCCGCGGCGATCCGTCGTCGGCCCTGCTCGAGGTGCTCGATCCGGAGCAGAACTCGACGTTCATGGACCATTACCTCGAAGTCGAATACGACCTGTCGAGCGTGATGTTCGTGACGACGGCGAACACGCTGAACATCCCTGCGCCCCTGATGGACCGCATGGAGATCATCCGCATCGCCGGCTACACCGAGGACGAGAAGATCGAGATCGCCAAGCGGCACCTGATGCCGAAGGTGATCCGCGATCACGCGCTGCAGCCGAACGAGTTCTCGGTCGGCGAGGACGCGATCCGCGGCATCATCCAGACCTACACCCGTGAAGCGGGCGTCAGAAGCCTCGAGCGCGAGCTGATGAAGCTCGGGCGCAAGGCGGTGACCGAGATCCTGAAGACGAAGAAGAAGACGGTGAAGATCACGGCCGACAACCTCGCCGATTATCTCGGCGTGCCGCGCTTCCGCTTCGGTCAGGTCGAGGCCGACGATCAGGTCGGCGTCGTCACGGGTCTTGCCTGGACGGAGGTCGGCGGCGAGCTGCTCACCGTCGAAGGCGTCATGATGCCCGGCAAGGGACGCATGACGGTGACCGGCAACCTGCGCGACGTGATGAAGGAATCGATCTCTGCGGCGGCCTCTTACGTCCGCTCGCGGGCCATCGATTTCGGCATCGAGCCGCCGCTGTTCGACAAGCGCGACATCCACGTCCACGTGCCGGAGGGCGCGACGCCCAAGGACGGCCCGTCGGCGGGTGTGGCGATGGTGACGGCGATCGTGTCCGTGCTCACGGGCATTCCGGTCCGCGCCGATGTGGCAATGACCGGCGAGGTGACGCTGCGGGGCAGGGTGCTGCCGATCGGCGGCCTGAAGGAGAAGCTGCTTGCCGCGCTGCGCGGCGGCATCAAGAAGGTGCTGATCCCGGAAGACAATGCCAAGGACCTGGCGGAGATCCCGGACAATGTGAAGAACAACATGGAGATCATTCCGGTGTCGCGGGTCGGCGAGGTGCTGAGGCACGCGCTGGTCAGGATGCCGGAGCCGATCGAATGGGTCGAGCCGGTCAATCCGCCGGCCGGCGCGGACGCCGGCGACGACGCCGGCAAGTCGCTTGCGCATTAGTTTCTTCTAAGGTTGCAATGCACAAAGAGAGAGCCGGGCTTTCAGCCCGGCTTTTTCATGTGAAAAATCTCCGAAAAAGTGGAAAAAAGCCCGGAATTCTGCGGTTTTCGGCTTGGGTTCCGGAACGCTTCTTTCTAAAGTCCGTTTCCTGCCGGATGAGTCGTAGTTTCCGGTTTTCTCATGGAAGGGAATTTTTATGAACAAGAACGAACTGGTGTCCGCCGTCGCCGACTCCGCAAGCATTTCGAAGGCTGATGCGCAGTCCGCCGTCGATGCGGTGTTCTCTGTGATCACTGGCGAACTGAAGAAGGGCGGCGATGTCCGGCTTGTCGGCTTCGGAAATTTCACCGTGTCAAAACGTGCTGCTTCGACCGGCCGCAACCCGCAGACCGGCGCGGAAGTGAAGATTCCGGCGCGCACCGTGCCGAAGTTCTCGGCCGGCAAGGGCCTCAAGGACGCGGTCAACTAGGACCTTTTCTTTTTAAGATCAGATGAGCCGGGCTTGCCCGGCTCTTCCTTTTTGTGACCCGCGCCAGGGGCATATGTGTGGCATCAGCCGGTAGGCGCGTCGGCGCGCATCAGGCCTTCTTGCTTGAGATCCGCCCACAATGCTGCCGGGATCTTCACGTCGAGCAGTGCACGGTTGCTTTCGACTTCGACCGGCCGTTGGCCGCCGGGTATTACCGACATCACGGAAGGGTGCCGCAGCGGGAACTGCAACGCCGCCTCGATCAGTCGCACGCCATGGCGCTTGCAGACCGCCTCGATGCGTGCCACGCGATCGAGCACGTCTTTTGGCGCCTCTGTGTAGTTGTAGAAGGCGCCGGGCTTCGGCCCTGTCGCCAGTATGCCGGAATTGTAGGGCCCGCCAAGAACGATGCCGATGCCGCGCTGCTCGCAGAGCGGCAGGAAGCTCGCAAGCGCATCCTGCTCGAGCAGCGTGTAGCGGCCGGCGAGCAGAAAGAGGTCGAAATCACCGCGCTCGGCGAGCGTCTGGCAAACCTGCCACTCGTTGATACCGCCTCCGAAAGCCTTGATCACGCCCTGGTCACGCAGCGCGAGCAGCGCGTAATAGCCCGAAGACATGAACTCCTCGATGCGCCGGTCGGAAGCCTCCTTGCTGCCATGGGTGAAGATGTCGACATCGTGCACATAAAGGATGTCGATGCGGTCGGCGCCGAGACGCTCCAGCGAGGCCTCGAAGGAACGCATCACGCCGTCGTAGCTGTAGTCGTAGACTTCCCGGCGCGAGGGCGTCTCGAAGAACTTGCCGATGCCGGTTCGCTGGTCGGGCGCAGAGACGCGCATGAGGCGGCCGACCTTGCTCGACAGCACATAGTCGTCGCGTTTCTTGCCGCGCAAGAAGGGGTTGAGCCGGGTTTCGGAAAGGCCGAGGCCATAGAGCGGAGCAGTGTCGAAATAGCGGCAGCCGGTTTTCCATGCCGCCTGCAGCGTGGCATTGGCATCCTCGTCCGAGACGGCGCGGTAGAGATTGCCGAGCGGCGCGGTGCCGAAACCAAGCTCGGTGAAGGTGATGCCGCCATTGCCGATGCGGTCGAAATGCCGTGTCTTCATATCGGCAAGATGTCCTGGATTGATTTGTCTGACATGACACTAGCACGCCGGTGGCACAGCAAAAGCGCCGAGGCTCGTTGGACACGAATTTTCGCGGTGATAGCATGAACGAAAACAAGTGTTTCGCGCCGAACGCGATCGCAAAGCCGCATGCCTATCAAGGCATCGGCAGACAGGATGAGCAGCCATGACGCAAGCCGGATCGGAGTTGTTTGCGACAGCGCTGGGCGAGCTCGGCGCCGTGTTGGGGCGCATCGATGACGGTCGGGTTGACGCGGCCTGCGCAATGCTCGCCGGCGCTGGCAAGATCGTCGTCTATGGCTGCGGCCGCGAAGCGCTGCAGGTCAAGGGCTTCGCTATGCGGCTCTTCCATCTCGGCCTGCCGGTTTCGGTGGTCGGCGATATGACCACGCCGCCCCTCGGCCAGGGCGATGTCTTCCTGGCGAGTTCCGGACCGGGCGAGACCGCCACCGTTCTCACCTTGATGCGCGTGGCCCGGGAGGCCGGCGCCAAGGTGGTGTTGCTCACGGCCGAACCGGCGGGCAGCGCGGCAAAGCTTGCGGACTTCACGCTGCTCGTTCCGGCCCAGACCATGGCGAGCGACCAAGGCGCCGCCAGAAGCTCGGTGCTGCCCATGGGCTCGCTGTTCGAGGCAGCGCTTTTCCTGGTGTTCGAGGTGATGGTGCTGAAACTCGAGGCGCTCACCGACGCAACGCCGGAGACGATGCGCGCCCGGCACACCAACATGGAGTAGGGACATGCGCTACGAACTGATGCTGCCGCACCAGATCCGCAACGCGATCGAGGAGAACTGGCCGCTCGCGCTGCCGCTCGGCGTGCTCGAATACCATGGCGAGCACATGGCGGTCGGCATGGACACGCTGGCCGTCATCAAGACGCTCGAGCTTATCGAGAAGGAGCGGGACATCGTCATCCTGCCGCCCTTCTATTATGGCGCGGCGAGTTATGCCGTGGCGCCGCCGGAAGGCAGCGGCTCGGTGCAGGTCGGCGGTCCGGTGCTGGCGCCCTTTGCGGAGGAATTGTTCTATGGCCTGCTGCGCATCGGCTTCCGCAACATTCACGCCATCATCCATCACCAGACCGAGAATTTCGTCGCCGGCATGCCGACCGATCTCGCCTTCAAGACCGCCGGCCGGCAGGCGATTTTCCGCTTCCTGGAGAAGGAACGCGGCGAGGGCTGGTGGGGCTCGGACACGATGGTCGACTACTATGCCGGCCATGCCCAGGGCGAGAACGTCTTCAACTGGGTGCAGGTGCACCCGCTGATGCCGGCCACAATGACCGGCAAATATCCGTTCGACCATGCCGGCATCGGCGAGACATCGCTGATGCAGGCGCTATGTCCCGAAGCGGTGGATGCCGGTCATTTCGCGGACAATACCGGCTGGTACACAAAAGGCGCATCGGATGCCTCGGCCGAGCTGGGCTGGAAGGGTGTGGCGATGATCCTTGAGCATTTGCGGGCGATATTGCGGGCCTAGCTCGCTTCTCCCACAAGAAGGGGAAGGCGGCTACTTCACCGAACCGGCCGTCATGCCCATGATCAGATAGCGTTCGAGCGCGATGCCGATGATCGCCAGCGGCGTGATGGCTGCTGTCGCCAGGGCTGCCATCGACCACCAGTTGATACCTTGCGAGCCGGTCTGGCTCGCCACCATAACTGGGATGGTCTTGGCATCCGTCGACGTCAGAAGGGCGGCGAAGAAATATTCGTTCCAGCAGAGCACCATCGCCAGGATGAAGGCGGCGACCATGCCGGGGAGCGCGATCGGCATGACAATGCGGAAGAAGGCGCCCCAGATCGACAGGCCGTCGACGAGTGCCGCCTCCTCGAGCTCGACGGGAATGGAGTTGAACTGGTCGCGCATGATCCAGATGACGATCGGCAGCACCATCAGCGTGTAGAGGAGCACAAGGCCGATGCGGGTGTCGAGCAGGGCCACTTCGCGGTAAAGCACCAGGAAGGGCAGCGCCAGCACCACCGGCGGCAGGATCAGCTGCGAGAGGAAGAAGAAGGAGATGTCCTCGTTCTTGAACCAGGCGAACTTGTAGCGGTATCGGGTCAGGCCATAGGCGGCGAGGCTGCCGATGATGATAGCGAGGCTCGACGCGCCGACAGAGGTAATGACCGAGTTCATGAAGCGTTTCAGGAACTCGTCGCGCACCGTCGAGGTCTGGACGATCGAATCCGGCGACAGCCCGAGTGAGCGCCAGCCCTTCCAGTCTGGCTGGAAGTCGACGAAGGGGATGAGGTGCCCCTGCGTGACATCGACCGCCGACTTGAACGAAGTGGTGATCGTCCAATAGATCGGGAAAAGGCAGACGAAGGACCAGAACACCAGCGCGCCATAGATGAAGACGCGGCTGGCGAGGAAGGCCGCCGGGGAGCGGATATCGGAAACGGTGTATTCGGTGGTCTGGACGCTCATATGGACGCTCAGTTGACGTTGCGCACGAAGCGACTGGCGAGCTTCAGCAGCCAGGTGACGAACACGACGATGATGATCAGATAGACCATGGCGAGCATGGTGCCGTAGCCGACATTCGAACGGTCGCGATATTCGCGGTAGATGAAGCTCGAAACGGAATCGGTGGCGCCGCCCGGCCCGCCGGAGGTCACCGTAATGATGATGTCGGCGAGCTTCAGCTTGAAGATGATGCGCAGGATCACCGCCGTCACGGACACGGGCAGCATCAGCGGGAAGGTAACCTGCCAGAAGGTCTGCCATGTCGTCGCGCCGTCGACGCGCGCCGCCTCGATCACCTCGCGCGACATTGCCTGCAGGCCGGCGAGCAGCATGATCATCATGAACGGAATGAAGGTCCAGGCGTCGAGCACCATGATCGAGATGCGCGCGATGATCGGGTCGGAGAAGAAGGCGGGATTGTCCCAGCCGAAATGGCGCGCCAACGTCGATGCCGGTCCGAACCGGTATTCCATCAGCGACTTGCCAACCATCCAGGAGACCGCCACCGGCGACAGCATGAGCGGCAGCAGGAAGACCACACGGAAGAATTTTCTGGCGCGGATCTGCGCGTTGAGCAGCAGCGCCAGTCCGAAGGCGATGACATATTCGACCAGCACCGCCAGCACATAGAGGACCATGTTGAAGAGCGCGTTGCGGTAGTAGGGGTCGGCCAGCATCTGCCAGAAATTGTCGAGACCGTTGAACCTGCGGCCAGCGAAGGAGCTGAGGTTCCAGTCGGTCAGCGCGATATAGAAGCCGAACAGCGTCGGGAAGATCACCATGGCGACGGTGAAGAGCAGCGCCGGCAGCAGGAACAGCGCGCGCTGGCCGTCCTCGCCGCGCGTCAGCACTTGCCAGGCGCCGAGCGCCACGCCCCACAGCACATAGGCGTAGACTACCGGACGCCAGGTATAGAAGCCGATCGTGTCGACCTCAGTCTTGTAAAGGATCTGCATGACGATCGTCGCCAGCAGCACGAGCGTCGCGGCGATCATCAGGGCCCAGCCGAGGCGCTTGCGGCCGGGCGGGATCAGATCGGCCGCTGCGGAGTTAGCCGGCCATGCATTGGCGGTTGAAGTCTGCTCAGCCACGCCTCTCGCCTCTACCTTGCTTTGGGTGCAATTCCGGAGGAAAACCGCTTCACGCTTTTCCTGGAATTGCTGGAAGTCAAATGACCGGCCATTGCCGGTCAACATGCGGCCCGGCGACGAGGTCGCCGGGCCGCGACTTCTCATGGGACAGCCTACATGCCGAGCGAGGCTTTGTAGAGCTTGATTTGGTTCTCGCGGCCGATCTGGTCGGTCAGCTTCTCCCAGGCGGCGGCGATGGCATCCGCACCTTCCTGCGCCTTCATCTTGCCGGCGAAGGTGTTGGCCAGAATATCCTCGGCGGCGCTGTAGTACTGGAAGATGCCGGGGATGCGCGGCTCGATCGCGGCGTTCGGATGGTTGTAGGAGTCGCCCTCCGACTTCAGATAGGAGGTGATGAAGGCCTCGTCATAGCCGGCCGCCACCCATTCCGGAATGTTGAAATGGGAGTTGCGGTAGGGCTGGAAGCCGGAAGGATAGGCCGCGCACCACAGCGACAGATCCTTGCCGCCGAGATGGGCCGCCGCCGACCACGCCGCCTTCTTCTTCTTCTCGTCGCTGTCGACGCGGGCCATGACGTAGACGCCCCAGCCGAGATAGGCGCAGTTCGGCGCATAGTTCGGGCCGCTGGCCAGCTTGTCCCACTTTCCGGTCTTCGAATTGTAGACGTCGTCCGAGCCCGGCAGGATCGAGAAGCCGGTGACGTCGCCGATGACCGAAGAGTCGTTGGTCTTGACGTTGGAGCCGATATCGCCCCACCACGGGATCATCGACCCCGTGCCGGCAAGGAACTGCTGGAAGCCGGTGGTGTTCGGATCGGCGTTGATCTGATCCGGCGGCTCCGAGGGCAGGGCGTCGATGACGTCCTGGATGGCCCGCACCCAAGCCGGGTTGTTGATGCGCGGCTTCATCGTATCCGGATCGAACAGCCAGGCCTTGTCGTCGGGGTGCTTGGCATAGGCAGAGGCGCGGCTGCCGAGGAAGTAGAAACCGAAGCCGCCCCAGGGCTTGGGCGCGTCGAGATAGCCATAGACGTCCTGGCCCTTGAACTGCTTGCCCTTGAGGAACTTGGTGACGGCCTGCACTTCCTGCCAGGTCTTGGGCACGCCCCATTCGGTCGTCGCGCCGCTCTCCTTCCAAGCCTTGGCGAGGTCGGGATCGGAGAATACGTCGGTGCGGTAGTTGAAGTTGTGCGTATCGCCGTCGATGGTCACACGATACTGCTTGCCGTCCCAGGTGCCGACCGGCGGCTTGAGGTAATTGACGAGATCGTCCATGTCGATCTGCTTCTTGACCCAGTCGGGCATCTCCGAGGTGAGGCCCTTGCCGCAGACGTCGCCCTCGAAGGGCGCACCCATCTCGATGATGTCGAAGTCGACAGTTTTCGTCGCGATCGACTGCTGCAGACGGGCGTTGTAGTCGGCTTGGGCGAGGTCGATCCAGCTGATCTTGGCGCCGGTATAGGCTTCCCACGGCTTCAGGAAGCCACGGAACAGCACGTTGTGCAGGTTCTGGTTGTTGAGGCCCATGAAGGTGAGCTCGACACCGGCGAACTCACCTTGCTTGACGTTGGCCTTGGTCGCTTCCAGGCATAGCTCACCGACTTTCTGGAAGTCGGCGTCCGTCGGCTGGCCTTTGCCGACGCCGGGTATCTGCAGGATTTTCGCGCGCAGGTCGTCGGCGGCAGCCGCCGGCCTGGTCAGCGCGCCAAGCCCGGTGCCGGACGCCGCTGCGAGCGCCGCCATGCTGGCCGCGCCCTTCAGCAAATCGCGGCGGGTCGCCCCGGCACGCACCAGTTTTTCGTAAAGATCGACTCTCATCTCAAGGTTCCTCCCAGAACTTCAGTCGTGAATTGATTCTGCCAATCTCTCGACGTCGAAACGTCTGCGGTTCTCCTATACCATAGGGCAGCGTGGGACCCCACCCTGCGTCGCCTGGAGATCCGATTTTCGGGACATTCGGATTGGCACTCGTCACTATTCGCGTAATCGATTACCTTGTCAACAAGATTGGCTTTTTATCTATAAGATACCGACTTGCCCTTGCCGTTGGCAATGGCTAGCTTCACCGAAAAAGATAGGGGAGACAATGGCTCAAGTCGCGATCGCCAATGTGGCCAAGGCTTTCGGAACCGTCAAGGTTCTACATGAGGTCAGCGTCGATATCGCCGACGGTCAGTTCGTCGTCCTGGTCGGCCCTTCGGGCTGCGGCAAGTCCACGCTGCTGCGGATGGTGGCGGGGCTGGAAACGGTTTCCGGCGGAACGATTTCGATCGGCGACCGCATCGTCAACAACCTGCCGCCGGCCAAGCGCGACATCGCCATGGTGTTCCAGAACTACGCGCTCTATCCGCACAAGACGGTGGAGCAGAACATGGCTTTCGCGCTGAAGCTGCGCGGCACCGATCCGGCCATCGTCGCCGAGCGGGTGAAGCGTGCGGCCGACATCCTCGACCTCAATCCCTATCTCAAGCGCTATCCGCGCCAGCTTTCCGGCGGCCAGCGCCAGCGCGTCGCCATGGGCCGCGCGATCGTGCGCAACCCGCAGGTGTTTCTGTTCGACGAGCCGCTCTCAAACCTCGATGCCAAGCTGCGCGTGCAGATGCGCACCGAGATCAAGGAACTGCATCAGCGGCTGAAGACCACCACCATCTACGTCACACACGACCAGATCGAGGCCATGACCATGGCCGACAAGATCGTGGTGATGCGCGATGGCCGCATCGAGCAGATCGGCGCGCCGCTGCAACTGTTCGACCGGCCGGCCAACCTGTTCGTCGCGGGCTTTATCGGCTCGCCGGCGATGAACCTGCTGAAGGGCACGGTGAAGAAGGGTGAAAAGCCGGAGGTCGACATAGCAGGCTCGGCCTTTCCGATGCCTGCCAGCATCGCCGCGGCGGACGGCCAGGCCGTCGTCTATGGTGTGCGGCCCGAGCATCTGGAGATCCATCCCGACGGTGTGGCGTCCACGATTTCGGTGGTCGAGCCGACCGGCTCGGAAACCCTGGTGTTCGTGCGCTTCGGCGAGGGCGAGATGGTGGCGCTGTTCCGCGAGCGTCACGACTTCAAGCCTGGCGATACGCTGAAGCTCAGGCCGCGGCTCGACCATGTCCATCTCTTCGACGCAGGGACCGGCAAGCGTCTCTGACCGCAAACACACATCGAGGAAACCCAATGCTCAAAGGGATCAATCCGCTGCTCAACGCCGACGTGCTCCACGCACTGCGGGCGATGGGGCACGGCGACGACCTGATCATCGCCGACACCAATTTCCCATCCGACTCCGTCGCCAAGCAGACGGTGCTCGGCAAGCTGCTGCGCATCGATGCGCCGGCGGCCGAAGTGGTGAAGGCGGTGCTGTCGCTCTATCCGCTGGACAGCTTCGTCAACGACGCGGCCGCGCGCATGGAGATCGTCGGCAAGCCGAACGAGATCCCGCCGGTGCAGAAGGAGGTGCAGCAGGAAATCGACGCGGCTGAGGGCAAACCCTGGCCGATGATCTCGATCGAGCGCTACGCCTTCTACGAGCGGGCCAAGAAGGCGTATTGCGTCATCCAGACCGGTGAGCGCCGCTTCTATGGCTGCTTTGCCTTCCGCAAGGGCGTCATTCCGCCGGATGCGGAGTAAGGAGATGTCCGCCAGCAAGCCAGTCGTCATCCTGGGTGTCTTCGTCGCCGACACCGCCTATCGCGCCGACCGCCAGCCGCGCATGGGCGAGACGATCCTCGGCAATTCGTTCAAGCTCGGACCCGGCGGCAAGGGCTCGAACCAGGCGGTCGCAGCCGGCAAACTCGGCGCCGACATCACCTTCCTGACCCGGCTCGGCATCGATGCCTTCGCCGACATGGCCAAGCAGACGTGGAAGGATGCGGGCGTCAAGAGCGCGGTCATCGACACGCCGGACAGCTACACTGGGGCGGCTTATATCTTTGTCGAGGAGGGCAGCGGCAACAACGCCATCATCGTCAGCCCGGGTGCTGCGATGCTGATCTCGTCCGCTGACATCGAGGCGCATGCCGACCTGATCCGCTCGGCGGGCGTCTTCGTCACCCAGCTCGAGCAGCCGATCGACGCGGCGCTGAAAGCCTTGCAAATTGCGCACGGGGCAGGGGTGACTACCATTCTTAACCCGGCGCCGGCCGCCACCCTGCCGGACAGCATCTACGCGCTTTGCGACTACGTCACACCCAACGAGTCCGAGGCCGAGGGGCTGACCGGCATCGCCGTCTCTTCGGTCGACGATGCCCGCCGCGCCGCCGACAGCCTGCTGGCAAAGGGCGTCGGCGCCGTGATCGTGACGCTTGGCGAGAAGGGCGCGCTGCTGCACACCAGGGAGCGATCCGATCACGTCGGCGCCGTCAGTGCCGGCCCTGTAATCGAAACCACGGGGGCGGGCGACGCCTTCAATGGTGGACTTGCGGCGGCGCTTGCCAAGGGCGTCGAGCCGCTGGAGGCGGTGCGCTTCGCCTGTGCCGTCGCAGGCATTTCGGTGACCCGGCCGGGCACCGCGCCTTCCATGCCGACGCTCCAGGAAGTCGAGGCGCTGCTGGCGCGCGGTTGAAGCAATCTCGCGTGGCGCCTCAGCGGCGCTAGCCGGCCATCGGCTTGACCACAACTCACAGAAGTTGGTCTCTCACGGCCCCCAGGGTTGCATATTAGCCACGGTTAATATTAATCGGCGCCAACGCCTTGCATCAACGGCATAGGTGTCCCGTAATGGGCCACCGTGTCTGGCATCGCAATTGCACTGTCAGCAATGCCGGGGTGGACTGTGCCTCGGTAGCCGGGGGGTATTTTGGGGGGCCCGCCGCTCCGCGATGGAGCGGCGGGCGCTTTAAGGGTCGAGGGTACTGGCGATGTATTTTCCGCAATTTCTGGTGGGCATGTTCGCGAGTTCGTTCACGGTCGCAATCTGGGTCGGGCTGCAAACCGGCTCCGCCTGGAAGGCGCTTGGCTGCGCTATGCTTGCGATGATTATTCTCCAGATTGGATATGCCGGACTTGTCATTCGGCTGATCTACAAGCGGGGCCCGCAAGGCACTGGAGCAGACTTTATATCGGCAAATGCGGCGCCACCGGTGCAGCGAGCGCGCCCACACTAGAGGGCTCACCTCCAACCCGCCAACGCGCCCTGCGGAACGCAAGCAGTGCCAGCGCGTTCACCGTCTTGACCAGCACAGGCAGCCTGGTTGCCCGGAACGGTGAGATGAAAACGCCCTATAAAAAGCCCACGCTTGTAAAGCGCGAGAAGCTCACCGCCCGAACCGCGCAGATTGTCGCCTCCGGTGTGATATTGGGCGAGTGAACAGGGGCGCCGAAGCGCAGCTGAAGAATTTTGCTGCTCACAGGCTGGCCGGTCGGTGACTGCTCTAGAGGGCCGGACCCGGCCGAATGGCGCTTCCGTCAGAAAAGCGCGACAGGCGAAAGCGGGTGAGATCGTGCCCGATCTGGTTTCCCTGGATCATGTCGGCGACGACGCGGCCGATTCCGGGTCCGATACCGAAGCCGTGACCGCTCATGCCCGTTGCGACGATAAGGCCAGCTATCGCCTGCACTTTGTCCACAATGGGAACGACATCCGGCATCGCGTCGATCATGCCAGCCCAGCTTGCCTTTAGGCGCACCGCGTCGAGCTGTGGGAACAGGCGCCTGAAATTGCGCTCGATGGAACGCAGACCAGAACGTTCGGGAGCCGGATTTAGCACCCGCATTCTTTCGAAAGGACTTTGCGAATCCGGCCCCCAGTGACGCGGCGTCGACCAGCCATCCGGGTAGCCCGCCGGCGCAGCCGGCGAATAGCGTGAGCCGAAAGGATTGGCCATGAGCGCGGGAAGGTATTTCCTCGCATGCCGGAATGCGTCCGGGCCAAGGTGAAGCAAATGACTGCCTCCGGCAGCGAGCGTGTATCCGCCATCCTGTCGGCGTCTGAAAGCGATATGCTCTCCTGCCGCGGCTCCTGCATAGACTTCAGGCATCGCCTCGGTTGCCGCGACGGTCGACCTTACACTGAGCTGGGGAATGGAAACGCCATGTCTTCTCAGGAACAGGGAAGACCACGCACCGCCGGCGAGCAGAACGCTCGACGTCTCGATGTGACCCGCCTCTGTCCACACACCGCTGATCCTCCCGGCCGAGATTTCCAGGGCTCGCGCCGCGCAATTCTCCACAATCTTGACGCCCCTGCGGGCGGCAAGCCGGGCGAGTGCCGGCACGGCCAGCCAAGGCTCCGCCCGCATGTCGGAAGGCGTTGTCATCGCGCCCTTGAAACTGCGCGACATGCCTTTGATGAGACCGGCGGTTTCCCGTGCGTTCAGCAGGCGCGTGTCGATCTCATGGAC
>NZ_RZSF01000720.1:0-484 GCF_004023325.1 Mesorhizobium sp. M1A.F.Ca.ET.072.01.1.1
ACTAAGCCTGGTGGGATCGATCACGTTTGGGGCAACCCTGACGGCCCTGCCCTATGTCGGGGACGCCTGGCCGCTGGCGGCGATTGTGTTCCTTGCGGGGGCCGGGTTTGGAACGCTCGACGTTTCGATGAATATCGATGCCTCGGCATTGGAGCGTCGCATGCGCCGGCAGGTGATGTCGTCGTTTCATGCCGTGTTCAGTTTCGGGAGCTTGGCCGGCGCGTTTGTGGTCGGTCAAATACTGTCCCACGGTGGCGCTTTGAGCGTATGCCTTGGCGTCACGGGGGCCGGTGTGGCGGCAGTCGCACTTGTCGCTTGCACGGGGTGGAACAATGCAGCCCGGTTAGACGGCCCTGCGGACGCGACAGAGGCGACGGACGGCAAGTTCGACAGCGCTTTGACGAACCATCTCTACCTGCTTGGCGGCCTCGCATTCCTGGGGATGCTCGCCGAGGGCGGGATGATGGATTGGAGCGCCATATAC
>NZ_RZSF01000721.1:0-481 GCF_004023325.1 Mesorhizobium sp. M1A.F.Ca.ET.072.01.1.1
GAGTTTTGCGCCCTCGCGGCGCGATATGCCATGTCAGTCGACATCGAAAACATGGGCTGGCGGACGGTAAGGACCTTTCGCGACAGCCTAGCGATCTTGAATGCCTGTGGAGCAGAGAACGCCGGTGCCCTTGTTGACGGGATTCACTTCTTCCGAAACGGCGCCTCGATCGACGAGCTTCGCGCAAATGCAGGGAAGGTAAAGCACATCCAGCTTTGCGACGTCCGCGGGCCTGCGCCCAAAACATCGGACGCAATGATCGCCGAGGCGAGAAGCGGCAGGCTCGCTCCTGGAGAAGGCGAACTGCCATTGAAGGACCTCTGTGCGGCAACTGAACACGGCGCTGCTATCTCGGTCGAAGTGCCACTCGTCGGGCCGGTGGACCCGAAAGCACATTTAAAACATCTGCATGCCGGCGCACTGGGAATTTTGAAACCAGATCACTGATCTGGCGCCGACGCGGCCTAGGCCGGTCAGGAGG
>NZ_RZSF01000722.1:0-476 GCF_004023325.1 Mesorhizobium sp. M1A.F.Ca.ET.072.01.1.1
TTAGGACGACGTCCTGCTCCACGCCCAGCACCTCCGGAGCGACCTCGGAAAAGGCCCTGGCGAGGCCCTTGTAGATATCCCAGTCCGAGCGTGCCTCCCAGGCAGGGTCCACCGCCGCCGACAGCGGGTGGATGAAGGGGTGCATGTCGGAGGTGTTGAGGTCGTTCTTCTCGTACCAGGTCGCGGTCGGCAGCACGATGTCGGAGTACACGCAGGTCGTCGACATGCGGAAATCGAGCGTGACAAGAAGATCGAGCTTTCCCCGCGGCGCCTCGTCGTGCCAAACGACCTCCTTGTTGCGCACCTTGCCTTCGGCGCCGAGGTCCTTGCCCATGACACCGTGCGTGGTGCCGAGCAGGTGCTTCAGAAAGTATTCGTGGCCCTTGCCGGAAGACCCCAGAATGTTGGAGCGCCACACGAACATGTTGCGGGGCCAGTTGGCCGGATCGTCAGGGTCCTCGCATGCAAGGTCGAGT
>NZ_RZSF01000723.1:0-475 GCF_004023325.1 Mesorhizobium sp. M1A.F.Ca.ET.072.01.1.1
GGCCCATCGGTCGAACTTAGTAGAAAGTGCTTAAATTTAGACTTCCATGCGGGCCAGAAGTTTCAGTATTGGTCCCATTGCTGCAGGCACAGCAACCGGAGGAGCTGAAGGGGAAGCGGGGCGCCGAAGCCGCGCCGCGCCTACTTTCCCGCCATGTGATCGGCGAGCTCCTGCGCGTGGGCAAGCAGGGCAGGGAAGGCCGGGTCGCCGGGCAGATGCTCGCCCATGCAGGCGCGGTAGTCGCCGTCGCCTTTTTCCCAGGCGGCGTTGGCGGCATCGTAGGCCTTTTCGTCCTTGAGCTCCGAAGCCTGGTAGGCCTCCTGGAATTTCTGGGCGGCGGCGTCGGCCGCGGTCCACAAGGCATCGCAGGCCGCGATCTTCGGGACGGGCGGTGCCGCTGGCGCCTCGGCGATCAGCACGCGATCGCCCTTGACCAGCGTGACGATCACCTGCTGGTCGTAGATCGGCCCGACAT
>NZ_RZSF01000724.1:0-472 GCF_004023325.1 Mesorhizobium sp. M1A.F.Ca.ET.072.01.1.1
GCTGAGCAGACAGTCGCAATGTGAAAATCCCTTGCTGTACCAGCAATGCGTCTGACGCAAAATTGATGCCAGCAATTCGGTCCCGAGACGAAACACTGAAACGTTGGGCTACTCCCACGTTCGTCCTTATGGATACGTGCCTGCTATTTCGGCAAGAGCGTATTGTTTAGCCAGCCGGCGCCGCGTTCGCCCCCGAACCCGGCGCCGGTTAGGCCCGGCGTTTGCTGGCCTACCCACGCCAGCCTGCCGGGCCGCTCCTTTTCATGTACTCCTGCCCTTTGCGCTTGTCCGGTGTGGCCGCGTGGTTGGTGAATTGTAGGTTCCGGTCGTCTCGGCCGGCGCCGCGGCGCTCGTGGCAGAAGATCACCTTGACCAGATCCCAGTGCATCCATGATCCGGGCCTAAGCGCTTGACCAGCTCGGCCACGTTCAGGACGCATTCCGGCGGCATGTCAGGCAGTCCACGGAAGGTC
>NZ_RZSF01000725.1:0-471 GCF_004023325.1 Mesorhizobium sp. M1A.F.Ca.ET.072.01.1.1
GTGCTGGCTCAGGGCCTGCGCTGGCCGCGGCCGCTGCCGCTCCTGATGGTGCAGGCCTTTGCTCCGCCCTTCCGCGCCGAGGCGGGCGGTGCCAGGCGGACCCGCCCCGGGGACAAAAATTTTGAGCGGGCGGTCTGCGTCGCGTTGGTTCAAGCTGTGGCCGATGCCTGCCGGCTGGCGGCCGAGTTGTCGCGTCGCGCCGAAAAACTTCTCGCGGTGGCGCCAAAACTGCGCGCCAAGGGCGCCGGCGACGTGATTTTTTTGCTCCTGAACGAAGATGCTGTCGTCGGATCGCTGACGACCAAAAACCTGTCGCGCTTTGCGGCGCGACGGCTGTTCGAGCGCCTGCAGCAACTCGAGGCCGTGCGCGAGCTGTCGGGACGCGCCAGCTTCCGGCTGTTTGGGCTGTAGCGCGATGAGCCAAGCCTCCGTTCGCCGCAAGCCAAACGAGCAGCCGGCGTTGCTGGACAC
>NZ_RZSF01000726.1:0-471 GCF_004023325.1 Mesorhizobium sp. M1A.F.Ca.ET.072.01.1.1
AGCGGCTTTGGCTGACGTAGGTGTCTACCGGCACGGTGATCTGGGGGACGGGCTATGCCCGCTCGTTCGACTGGCTGGAGCCGTCGGCGGTTGGGCCGGATGGCGAGCTGGCGCACCGCGACGGGATCACCGGCGTTCCCGGCCTCTACGCGCTCGGCTTCCGCTTCCTGCGCAAGCGCGATTCCAACTTCATCGGCGGCGCCGGCGTCGACGCGCAAGCGATCGCCGCCGAGGTCTCCAGCTATCTCGACCGCAAAGGTCGCCAAGCCGCCTGAGAGGCCGCCGTGAGGACACCGAAGATGCCAACGACCGCGATTTCCCTTCCGCTCACGCCCAAGCGCGCCCATTACGACGCCATCATCGTCGGCGTGCGCTGCGCCGGCGCCTCGACGGCGCTGCTGCTTGCCCGCGCCGGCCTGACGGTGCTGGCAATCGAGCGCCGGCCCTATGGCTCCGACACGCTGTCGACGC
>NZ_RZSF01000727.1:0-467 GCF_004023325.1 Mesorhizobium sp. M1A.F.Ca.ET.072.01.1.1
ACCGCGAGGACGCTGGTGACGAGCTGATTTTGCCATTTAGCGGCTACACTCCTGAGAGATCGACCGCTTATTTGAATAGCCCTCAACTGCCAAATCGTTCCCAACAGCAAACCAGGATCCCTCGCCTCCGACCCCGCTTTATGCGATAGTGCGCAAGCCGCTTAGAGGGCGGCTGCAATGCCACCCGCAGAACTGGATTTACTCCAGCGGGTGTTTGCTATGTGGCGAGCGGCGGCTAGCTCTAAAGAAAGGGAACAGCGAAACGCCGGCACGGTCGAAGCCGATTTGTTGCGGGCCATCTCTAAGCGAAGAACAGTCTGAAGCGGCCCGTCGTCGTCTTCCACAAACCGACGGGCCGCTCTGGTTCGTGGCCACGGACCTGGGATGTGAGGGGTTGCCACTGTCCTATAAGCGCGACGCGGCAATTTCGGTTCCGAATAATTTTCCGACAAGTCGAAATATATTAG
>NZ_RZSF01000728.1:0-464 GCF_004023325.1 Mesorhizobium sp. M1A.F.Ca.ET.072.01.1.1
GGAGGACTCCATCCAGCGCATCATCGAGAAGACCGGCCGTTCCGCCGATGAGGCACGCGCGAGCCTTTCGGCTGCGAACCCGCAGGCACATTTCATCCAGCCGGAAGAGGTCGCCGCGACGGTGCTCTGGCTCTGCAGCGATGCGGCGCGGTCGATCACCGGACAGGCGATCTCGGTCTCGGGAGGCGAGACATGGTAGCGGGACCGACGTCTACCGGGCCGGGCAAGGACAGGTTGCGGCTGTGGATCCGCCTGCTGCGTGCTTCGCGCACGATCGAGGCCGAGCTGCGCGAGCGGCTGAAGAAGGAGTTCGACACCACGCTGCCGCGCTTCGACGTGATGGCGGCGCTCTACCGCTCGCCGGAGGGCATGCTGATGAGCGACCTGTCGCGATTCCTGCTGGTGTCGAACGGCAATATCACCGGCATCGTCGACAGGCTGGTCTCCGAAGGGCTGGTGACGCG
>NZ_RZSF01000729.1:0-461 GCF_004023325.1 Mesorhizobium sp. M1A.F.Ca.ET.072.01.1.1
CCTGGTCCTCGGTCGCCAGAATGCCATCGAACGGGTGGCCGCGTTCCTGGTCGACATGGCAGAGCGGCAAGGCGGATTGCGGCAGGGCGATCTGCCGATGTCTCGCGCGGATATCGGCGACTATCTCGGACTCACGATCGAGACCGTGTCGCGAGTCTTCACCCGGCTGCAGGACAAGGGCGTCATCCGCCTGCTGAACCTGCGCAGCATAGAAATCGTCAAGCAGGACGCGCTTCAATACATGAGCGAGTGAGGTCGCGCGCCTTGGAGAGACAGGACAACGGCGCCGCACCTCGGATCGGAGACCATATATAACGATGGTTAGCACGCTTTCCACGCATACCGGGTTTCGCTTCGATGTACGCCGCGCACGCCCCGAAGATGAGCCCGCCCTGGCGGAGTTCTTCACCCATGTGACGCCGCAAGATCTGCGCTTCCGCTTTCTCGGTGGAGTGAAAGAG
>NZ_RZSF01000072.1:0-23223 GCF_004023325.1 Mesorhizobium sp. M1A.F.Ca.ET.072.01.1.1
CATTGCAGGCGGCATCGGCAGCCTGTTTGCCTGGGACCGTCTGCTTTCGATCCTGCTTTTCGTTGTCACGCTGCAGGGCGCCTACCTGCTCGGCGTCTTCCTCGGCATCGTGTGGCGTCGCGCCGTGACCGATGAGCATTGACGGACTGGGGCTGCCATTTCGTCGCTGGCGCCGGATCTTTTGAAAAGCGGCGATGCCGCCAATGCTCGCTGCCTTCCTAGGCAGTCAGGACGCGTGATCGAATCTCATCACGGCGAAGACCGTCCGAACGAGAATGACGACGTCGGCCCATATGGACCAGTTTCGCACGTAGCGGCTGTCGAGGGAGACACGGCTGGGATAGTCTATTGCGTCTCTGCCCGTCACTTGCCACGCGCCGGTCAGCCCGGGCCGGGTTCGAAGATAGTCGATCGCGCAGGCGCCGTAACGTTGCAGTTCGTCGGGGACGACCGGCCGAGGACCGACGCAACTCATGTCGCCGCGCAGCACGTTGATGAGCTGAGGCAACTCATCCAGGCTCGACTTTCTGAGAATGTGCCCCAGGAAGGTGACGCGCGGATCGTTCTTGAATTTCAAATTCTGCTCCCACTCCTTGGCGGCTTCGGGATTGCTCGCAAGATAGTCGGCCAGAACCTGCTGGGAGTTGGCAACCATGGTCCTGAATTTGTAGCAGGCGAAACGCCTGCCGTTGAAGCCGACCCGGGTGTGAGAGAATATCGCCGGTCCGCCGTCGGTCGCCAAAATCAAGAGGGCAACCACAAGCATGATCGGAGCGGCAAGCACAAGCGCTATCGATGCGACGGCGACGTCCATGATCCTCTTGCGCCGCCCCCCAAGCGGACGATGGTTTTGACCGACGCCTATTCCGGGTCTGCGGGGGTTCGTGTCGAATGCGCTGATTGTCATGAGCTTCGCCAAGGAAACGGCTGATTTTAGCGCTCAACTTCACGCGGCGGATCATTCCCGGCAAGAACCGCAAAGGAGGTAGCGCCCTATCTGGCGCCGGTTAGCCTCTTAGCCTGAACGCGTATTGCCGGCGCGGTGTCGATAAGCCTTCTGATCAAACGGCGTAACACTGGCACCCATTTTCTGCAGTAGCAGTTCGGGCAAGTTCGACTGTATTCGTGATCGACGAAATGGAACTGGTCCGGCTAGGGGCGATCCAGACCGCCGACTGAATTCAGGCCCTAGCTCTGATGGCGAGGATGCCGAGAGAATGTCTGGAGCCACTGGTGCCGGATGGGCGAGCCGGCAGCCGTCTGGCAATGCCTGAAAACCATGCGCGCGCATGCGACGAGATTCGACGAGACAGATCTTCCGCGTCGAAAGAATGCCTGCCAGCCTGTCAGTGGAGCACGCAACGTGACGCCCATTCCGAAGCCTTCGTCCGGTGACTTCCCCGCAAGACCGGGCACTCGTCATGTTCTGGAGGTCGACCATACGGAAGCACTTGCCGTCGTCCGCAAGCAGATAGCTTTGCTCGATCTTGATCTCTCCGGCCTCACTGTGGTGGTTGGCGCGGCGACGGGCTATCAGGCGGTGACTGCGACAGCCGCGGCGCTCGCCAATGCGGACCGTGTCGTTGCACTCACCCGCGTATCCTCCAGACATCCGAGCCTGGCGGCGGCCGCGGACGCGACGTTGGCATTTGCCGAATACGCCAAGGTCGCCGAACGCGTGGAAGTGACGAATCGCATCGAAAGCCGCAAATGGCAGGAGGTCGACCTCATCACCAATTGTCCCCAGGTCGGACCGATTTCGAGATCGCTCATCGAGCTCTTGCCCTCTCATGCGGTCGTTTCGCTCATGGCCGAGCCTTGGGAGCTTCGGCAAGGCGTATTGGACTTCGATGCCTGTGACGAGGCCGGCATCAAGGTTGCTGCTCCAAATCTCGGTCACCCGGCCATAGACCTGATGCCGGAATTCGCGCGCTTATGCCGGGTCTTACTCGAGGATGCCGGCGTCGATCAGCGTGCCTCGAGATTCGCCGTCGTCTGCGACACGCCCTGCGCACCATTCCTCGAGCGTATGCTCGCCGAACGTGGAGCAAGAGTTGGTGTTTTTTCCCATCCGGTTCTGCTGACCGATGATGCATGGGAGGTGATCATCGTCGCTATGCGGCCCTCAGCCAAACCACCGATGGACATCAACAGCCTGGGCCGCATCGCCAGGAGAACGCGCCAGGCGCTGCTGGTGCAGTTCAGCGGCGGGATCGACCGCTCGGCCGCCAGCTATTTCGGCCTGAGGGTATGGCCGCCGAAGCGCCCCAACCGCGGCGAGCTGGGCCTGCCGCTCGAGATACTCGGAGCGGCTCCGGTGATCCGCAGACTGACGGGAGGCCTGAAGGCTGCCGAAGCAGCATATCGCGGTGCGGAGTTGGGCCGCGACAGTGTTGGATTTCTCGTGAAGGCAGGATTCGAGATGCTCGACCGGGAACATGCCTGAGCATCGGCCTGAGCGCATCCGTTTCAAGACCTGCAGGCACGGTCCTACTCTTGAATCTCGAAGGGAGGCGGACCTGAAATAGGTCCGCCTCCACGTCGAGGATCGGCGTGCGCGTCGTTCTATTGCCAGGCACCAGGCCTGGGCAGCCTTCAAAGCATCATCTGTCTAAGCTTGTAGGCCACCTCAGTGCGGTTCGTGGCTTTCAGTTTTTTCATGATGTTGCGGATATGGACCTTGACCGTGCTCTCGCAGAGGTTGAGCTCGTAGGCAATGATCTTGTTGGCCTTGCCTTTCCTGAGCGCTTCCACGACCGCGGCCTCGCGCGAGGTGAACATTCCGGCGAGCGGACGGGCGCCATTTGCCGTCGAATGGATGATCTCGCGAAGCGCCAGCACGCAGCTGGCGGGCACGAAGATTCCTCCGGCGCGGGCGAGACCGATGGCCTCGGCAGCGACCTTCACCTTGACGCTCGTGGGAATGTAGCCGCGGGCGCCGCATTCGAGAGCCGCAAGGATCTCCCCCGGCTCGTCGGAATCCACCACGACGATTACGGGTACGGCGCCGACCTCGGAGATGAGGTGCACAAGTTCCGCCCGAACGCTCTGGTCGGTCACCTTTCTGGCGCCGAGAATAACGAGGATCGCGGAAGCCTCCGCCCCGCCGGCGACGTGCTGAATCTCATCAAGAGATCCTACGGCGCTGACGCGCAAAGCCGGATTATGTTCGATAAGGCCTCGAGCAAGACATTCGCGCTCGAGTGCCCGCTTGTCCACAATTACCACCAGACCTTCGGTCGGGTGTCCTTCTTCGAGATCAGACGTGCCGAGCCCGTTCACGTCCGTCAGATGCCCGTTCTGCAACGACCCCGTCGCATCCTTCCAAGACTCGGAAATTTGAAGATGTCCCATCGCCTTATTTACTCCTCTCCGCCGCCGACTTTGCTCTCTCCCCTTTTTGTTTTGACTCCCACGCAGGGCTTGTCAGCGGCATGAACTGTTACGCTCGTTTACCGTTGTGTCGGGCGACTAGCTGCTAAGTGAGGAATAGATTCAAGGAGTAGTGCATACGCCGGCCCAACCCACGGACGTATGGGATCCCCGCTCCATTGAGGTAATCCAGCCTCAAACGCATACTACGATGCTGTGGAAAAGGCGCATTAATCCTGGTTAACAATTTGGTAATTATATCTTAGGTGGCTAATATGACCGAAAGGATGACAACCTGAAGTTGCTAAACAGGAATTATGCTCCTAAAAGCTGCGCGCAAGCCTGTCTCGACCTTAAGAGCGAGATTTGCGGTTTGGAGCAAACGGCGCCACAGTTCTGAGAAAAACATTGACCTCGGCTGCGGTGCCCCCCACCCAACCACTGCAGCCGGGGTTTCTTTTTTGGCCGGCAGTCGCAGTCTTGTCGGGCCGGCAAGGTCAATCTTCGCGCGGCCTATCTCCACAACATCAAAGCGTCGCGCCTCGGAAATCACGCCTACCGGTACTAGCGTTTCAGGTTAGGCCTGACTGTCTCGACTTCTTCTCGCGTGGCCGTGTCCGGCAATTCGCCAGGACCATCCGGATTCCGTGTCGGGTTTTCGCGCGTGTCCCTCGGCGGCTTTTGCTTTGGGTTGGGGTCAGACGGATTTGGCTTGCGAGCTTTTTCCCGTTTCGCTGGTTTAGGCATCTACACACTCCCTGCCTGCGCAATTTCGGAGAAACATTGCGGTTCCCGTCAAACAGCAGTTGATCGGTCGCTTTCGGCTGTAGCCGGTGCGGATCGTCTCATAACGTTCAGGTCCAGGCCGAAAGGACCGTCTCCATCTCGACGGTCTCGACCTGTTGCGCGAAGCGCTGATGGTAGACGGTCATCAGGGCATCGTGCGTCGCGTCCGATGAACTGCAAAGCGCATCCGTGACCAGCACCACGCGATATCCGATGTCGATCGCCCCCAGGACGGTTGCGAGCACGCAAACATCGGTTTCGCCTCCCGTGACCACCAGGGTGTCGATGCTGCGCGCGGCAAGTGCCGTCTGTAGTCTGCCCTCCGGCCAGGGCGAATAAACATGCTTGTCGATCACCTGCGCCGGCGGACAGAAGGATGACAGCGGCGGCAGCAACCCGACCATCTCTGGCCCGACATTTTCGATCGTCATCGACGCCCAGCGCTCATAGTAGCGCCTCCAGGTGCCGGCACCCAGGCCAGGCTTTTCAGCCGGCACGAAGCGCGTGAAGACGGTCTGCTCGGCTTTCCATTCGACGAGGCTGACGATCCTTGGAAGAACGCGGGTGATCCACGGCGTGGCCCATTCCGAAGGTTCCGCGAACAATTTCTGCATGTCGACGCATAGATGCGCGCAGCGCTCGCCCAGAGGACCATAGCTCAAGCCGGAAGCCGACATCGGATTTCCTGTCGGAAGTTCATGTTCGCTCTGGTGAAGAAGTGCCCGACGCGGTCAAAGCTTGACATTTGGTTTCTGAACTTTGGTGAGGCAACGCCTCGCCGTGCAACTCGTTCCCGCCGACCGGAAACTACAGGTCTGGTCGAACGTTCTACCGAGATGGAGACCTCCAGGATCACGTCCCAACCGGCGATATCGAGCCCCGAGTTTCCGCTGTCTTTGGATACGCCGCCGATGGAGGCGCGGACCGCGGACGCGTTGCCTGAAGGTCCCTGGCAGTACGAACCCAAATGGGACGGGTTTCGCTGCCTGGCCTTCAAGGGTCGCGACGCCGTCGAGCTTCGCGCCAAATCCGGCAAGCCGCTCGGCCGGTATTTTCCCGAACTGATCACGATGCTGCGCGACCTCGCCGCAAGGCAATTCGTCGTGGACGGCGAGATCGTGATCGAGATCGACGGGCGCGTCTCCTTCGACGCGCTGCAGATGCGCCTTCATCCGGCCGAGAGCCGTATCCGCAAGCTGAGCGCGGAAACACCGGCGCGGTTGATCCTGTTCGATGCACTGGCTGCCCCGGGAGGCGAGATGTTGCTCGATTTGCCCTTGCCCGATCGGCGCCGGGCGATCGAGGACTTCGTTGCCAGGGCAGAGAACGCCGGGCTGAAGCTCTCGCCGGCCACAACGAGCCTCGCGACCGCCAGACGATGGTTGCGCGGCGCCGGCCGAGGTGCCACCGATGGCGTGGTCGCCAAGGCACTGGCCGAACCCTATCGCCCGGGCGAGCGAACCATGATCAAGGTCAAGCGGCTGCGCACAGCAGACTGCGTGGTCGGTGGCTTTCGCTACCTGAGCGGCAAGCGCCAGATCGGCTCGCTGCTGCTTGGCCTCTACAACGACCGTGGCCAGCTCGACCATGTCGGCTTCACCTCGACCATCGCCAGTGACGAGCGAGCGGCGCTGACCAGGAGGCTTGAAGCGTTGCGCGGCGGGCTCGGCTTCACCGGCAAGGCACCCGGCGGCCCGAGCCGCTGGAGCACCGAGCGCAGCGGAGAATGGGAGCCGGTGCGGCCCGAATTGGTCGTGGAGGTCCGCTTCGACCATGTCACCGGCGACCGATTCCGGCATGGAACAAGGCTGGTGCGCTGGCGGCCCGACAAGGCGCCGCGCCAATGCACGTTCGAACAGATCGCGTAGGACACCTACCAGCGAGAGGCGACGCCACAACGGCCGCCACTTGCTGCAACAGGCGGAACCACCAATCGCCTGAGCGGTTTTCCAACTGAGCGAACCGCGAGCCGGATAGGCTTGCAGCATTGGAGAACGAGATGGACCCGCGTAAAAAGCAACGCACCGCAAATCAGGACGAAACCGAGGCTCCGGCAGTCGAGCAGCAGGACTGGGACGCGCTTGAGGGCGGCCGGATCCTGCCCGACAGCGTCGCCGTCAACGGCGACCCGCAGGACGATGAAGAAGCGGAGGGAACGCTCCCCGAAGAAGACGACGACAATCCCTATCAGGAAAGTGACGAGGCACTCCCGGACGACGAGGAGGAGCGGGTCCTCGCGCGCGATCCCTCCAAGGAAGGAAGCCGGTTCGACGAGGTCTGAGCGGCCTTTCTTGGCGTCAAGCTGACTTGCGTTTGCCTTGCTTCGCGCCTTTCGCGGCGATGCCCTCCTTGGCAAGGCTCTTGCGCAGAACGTCGGCCAGATTGATGACGTTCTCACGCGGTTTCGGCGCCGCCTTGGGCAGCTTCTTGCCTTTGCGCTTGGCCTCGATCATGGCGATCAGCGCGTTCTCGTATGTATCCTCGAATTTCGAAGGATCGAACTTCGTCGCCTTCTTGTCGATCAGCAGGCCGGCGATCTCGAGCAGGTCCGCCTCGTAGTCCTGCTTCTTCAGCCCTTCGAACACCGTCGCCTCCGAAACCATCTCATTGCGGTCCCGCAGCTCGGTGAGAAGCATTCCCTTGCCGAAGGGCTGGATGAGAACCTCGCGTCCGCGCTGGTAGAGGACGACACAGGATCGCGCCGCCACCCGTTTGTTCTTCATGGCCTCCCGAAGGACGTTGAACGCCTCTGCGGAAGCATCCTCCGCCGGAATGAGGTAATAGGGCTTTTCGAGATAGCGCGCGTCGATGTCTGCGACCGGCACGAACTCGCCGATTTCCAGCGTGTGCTCGGAGGTGAGTTTCAGCGCCTTGATCTCCTCGGGCTCGATCTGGATGAAATCCTCCTTGTCGGTCTCGAAGCCCTTGACTTGGTCCTCGGCGTCCACCGGTTCGCCGGTCTCCTCATCCACATAGGCGCTTTTCACCGGCAGGCCGTCCCTCCGGTTCAATATCCTGAAATGGATCTTCGACGCTTCGCTGGTGGCGCCGACGATCTTGACGCCGCATGAAACCGATCCGACCTTCATGAAGCCTTTCCAGATCGCGCGAGGCGCAGCCATCGAGCTTACTCCGTCCGGATGCGCCCGGCAGGCGCCGGCGGATCGTCGGTTTCATCGGGATTTGGGCGCGGCGCCTCGTCCGGCAGCCCGTGCCGCTCCGGCTTCCTGACCGGCTCCGGTTTCCAGCTGGGCGCCGGCATCGGCGTGTCGCGATCGGGATCCGGTTGTCTGGGGTCAGGCATCGAAGTTGGTTCCGTTGGTCTCCTGCACAACTCATCGCTGCCGGCATGGTTCCGAAGCGGCAGGCAGCGCTGCGCCTCAGATTTCGAGCAGCGCGTAAGGACGGCCGGTCGGCTTCGCGATATGCATGGCGACGTTGTAGACGCTGGCCCCACCAGGGGTCCGGCCTTCATACGAGCCGCGATGGGCATGGCCATGCACCACGGCGCTTACCTTGAAGCGATCGATGGTTTCGGCCAGCCGCGAGGAGCCGAGGAACGGAAAGATTTCCGGAGGCTCTCCCGCCACGGTCTCCGGGACCGGCGCATAGTGGAGCACCACGAGCGTGCGCTTGGCGCGCACCTGCCGCATAGCATTCTCGAGCCGCATTGCCTCGTTGACGCTTTCGGCCACCATGGCCTTGATGGCCGGCTCGCCGAAGGAGCCCAGCATCCTTCGACCGAAGCCGCCGACAAAACCCTTCACGCCGACGAAGCCGACATGGTTCAGTTCGATCGCCTGGCCATCGAGGAGATGGACCCCCGCCTGGCGGAGCGTTGCAGCGATCTGCTCGACGCAACCGGATTCGTAGTCATGGTTGCCGAGAACCGCGACCACGGGAATCGAGCATGCGCGCAGATCCTCGGCAAGAAGTTCCGCCTCACGCGGTTTTCCGAGATTGGTGAGATCGCCTGTAAGGACCAGGACGTCGGCCTCGCGCGATATCTCGCCGAACAGGTCGCGGTACGAGGTCTGGGCATCTTCCTGAACATGCAGGTCGCCCATGGCGGCGACCTTGATGACATCGTTGCCGTTTGATTTCGCTGATGTGGCTGGTTCAGGCATCGCGCATCTCTCCAACGCCGCCGACGCCGGCAAACCCCCATTCCTTGACGTCGATCTCATAGTCGACCTGCGACAGCAGGCGGCCGCGGCAGATCTTCATTTTGGGCGACGGCAGCTGCCGTTGCCGCGCAAGCCGGCCCAGCAGTTCGTCGAGCAGCCAGTCTGGGATGCGGTCCCGCTCGCTGGGATAGATCCACCGGAAGTTGAGGACCTGCATCAGCAGCACTTCCCAATGGACATCGAGATAGGCGAGCAGCCTTTGCCAGTCGATCTGGTCGTGCGCCTTGAGGATGGTGTGGGCGATGTCGGCGCCGTCGTGGCGTCCTCTGTCCTGGATGAAGCATTTCGACCAGATGAGCTCCGTTGGGCCGATGATCCGGACCCGGCTGCCCAGCAGCTCGACTTGGCGGGCATGCTCCAGCCACTGATCCTTGACCTGCATTGTGCCGTTGGCCGAGGCGAAGATAACATCGAAGAAATGCTTGCCCTCGAAGACCTTCCCGAGCCAGCGATCGTCCCGGATCTCGACCGCATAGCCGATGTTCTTGAAGTGCTCGAGTATGCGCGCGCAATCTCCGGCCTTGCAGAAGATATCCAGATCCTTGGTTTGCCGAACCACGCCGGTATAGGCGCTCACCGCGTAGGTCCCGGCGACCAGGAAAGGAATGTCGGTAGCGGCGAGCTCGCGGATCGCATGGGTGTAGAACGCTTCCGCCGCTGCGCTTTTCAGCGTTGGCTCGGCTTTCGCGTCGATCACGGGGAGCGATGCTGGCAGAACCGGCAACTCGTCGTTGGTCATCAACTGCTGCTCCGATTTCGGACCTTTCGATAACAGCCGCGGGGCCCGCTTGTTCCGCTGTCGGAGCTTGCGAAATGGGCCCGGCAACACCGTCCGGAGATCAGGCAAGCCGCGCCGCGCGCGGAGCGTTGCCGAAATCGCGTGAAAACGACTTGGGCGCGACAGCTTGGCTGGTGCGCTAGTCCTTTTGCTCGCGGTACAAGCGCTCGGTCGCGCGGTCGCTCTCGCGCCGTTCGACTGGGCCTCTGTGACGGCGGGTGAAAAGCACGTAGATGATCGCAATGAGAAGGATCAGCGGACCGCCGGCAACAACGAACAGCCATAAATCGGAGCCGAACATGGCGTTTTCCTTCCTGTCGAAGGTGGTTTCTCCAGCAACCTATCGCTGGTCTTGAGCTAACCGATAACGGCTGCAAATGTTCCTGTCCAACGGAGTAGGCGGCCTGCATGGTCAGCCGCCTACGCGCCCGGCGGGATCGCCTTGGCGACCATGTCCGGCCGTTGCGGCACCCTGAGCCAAACGGCCGAAGGAAATCGCAGACGGTACCGGCCAGTTCGTTTGAGCCGCCGGTATGCGCGCTGTCTCTTTGCCGAGAGCGACCTCTTTACCAAACCGCAGCAGCAGGAAAGGCCGTTCCGTCCAAGCGACTGCGGCGAGCAAGAACCTCTGAGGTGGGCTTGTCGTGGAACGCGGCCTTCGGATCACATTTCCGGCAGACGCCATCTGAAAATCGACAGGCTCAGACTGGAACAAAGCCCTGAGTCGCTTGTTCGGCTCCGGCCCATCGAGCACAGGAGCTGGAAGCCATGAACATGCGGACACTTCTCGCGCCATTAGCCGTCGCTGCGACCTCCTCGTCTTTTCCGGTGGTCGCAGCCGATAACGCGCAAACCTTTGCCGGCCGATAGTAATCGATAGGAGACATCAAAATGCAGACGATCACCGCACTGTTCGACGATTATGACGATGCCGCCGATGCCGTGGGCGAGCTGGAGTCCATGGGCGTACCGCCGAGCGATCTCAGCATCATCGCCAACAATGCCGACGGCCGGCATTCTTCCGCGGCCGCCGAAGATGCAGCCAGTGGAGCCGGGATCGGGGCGGTCGTGGGCGGCGCCGGCGGCTTGGCGACGGGCCTCGGCGCCATAGCAATACCTGGCGTCGGTCCGGTCGTGGCGGCTGGCTGGCTGGCGGCGACAGCCGCGGGCGCGGCCGCGGGCGCAGTTGTCGGTGGAGCGGCCGGCGGCATCATCGGCAGTCTGACCGACGGCGGCGTGTCGGAGGGCGACGCCCATGTCTATGCCGAAGGCATTCGCCGGGGCGGCACTCTGCTTACCGCTCGCGTCGAAGATGACCTCGCTCCGCAAGCACAAGCGATCCTCCACGATTCCAGGTCGGTGGACATCGGCGAACGGCGGAACGACTACGAAGCTGGCGGCTGGACCGGATTCGATCCGCGGGCCGGCGATTACCGTCAGCAGAGCAAATAGGAGTCAGCGTGAGACGAGTGCTGTTGCCGCTGATCCTGACAGTGGTTGTGCTGTTGGCATGTTACTGGGCCTTCGCCTATGTCCAGAGTAGCTGGCCGACGGCACCGTTGAAGCGGGCACCCGAGCAGAACCAGGGCGGAAACGCACCCCAGGACACGTCTCCCGCCGCCGGCATAGAAAAGGATCCGCAAGGCAGCAACAAAATGCCGGGCAATCAATAGCGGCAGGCGTAAGCAGCGAGCATCAGGCGAGCGAGTTGCTTTCCGCCTGATCGCCTGGCGCTTCTCTCATCCGCGCTCGACGAATTCGTTGAAACGGCTGGGCAAACCTTCCGCCGTTAGGTCTTGGTGCACGAAGGCAAGTTCGTTCTCATCCAATATGGCGAAGAACTCTTCCCATTCGACGGGCTGCAGATCCTCTTCGTGCTCGCCGAAGTCGACGCGCAGCACCGCTCCCTTGCCTGCAGTCCGCACGACTGCAGGTCTGCCTTCGCGGGCTTCAATCCAAGCCCGGATCACCTCGTGATTTGTGGTTTTCAGTGGCTCGCTCATGATCAACCCTTCCGGCTAATCGCCAATCCTGGCGCTTTGCTCGTTGGCGACTGGGGATTCAATCCGCGTCCGGCTCGCTCGTTCCCGCGAATTCGCTCCTTGCGAGGCGGTGGCCTGATGGCGTGGGCAAGGGAACCAACTGCCGCCCTACTGGTTCGGAAGGCAATCATTGGAACCTTGCCATGCCAAATGCAGCCGAAATCTTCGTCGACACTCGAGTTGCTTGGGATGTCGAGGTCATGTTCGGCCTGCCCGGCGATGGCATCAACGGCGTCATGGAGGCTTTGCGGAAAAACCGCCGAAGATGCCACCCGATTATGCCAAGAATTCCGCAAGGCGCTGCCGGAGACTCCGGGGCGCGAGCGGATCGAGGAGAACGTCGCGCGAGAGCCGGCCAGGACGATGATGGAGGCCGAGGGATGACGCTGCCGCAGCCGCTTGCGATTCCAACTTCCTGTTGAGGATGCACATGCTCGACCTGTCCCGCGAACGTCGCCGAATGGTCGATGTTCATCTCCGCCGCCGCGGCATTCATGATCGTGAGATCCTGGCAGCGATGCGCGAGGTCCCACGCGAGACTTTCGTGGACCCTGGCTTCGAAGAATTTGCCTATGAGGATGGACCGCTGCCGATTGCCGAGGGCCAAACGATATCGCAGCCCTATATCGTCGCGTTCATGCTGGAAATGGCTGAGATCGGGCCCGGCGATCACGTCCTCGAGGTCGGCACGGGATCTGGCTACGCCGCCGCCGTGATGAGCCGCATCGTCGATCATGTCTACACGATGGAACGGCACGCCGGCCTGGCGGAAACCGCGAGACGGCGCTTCGAGACGCTTGGCTATCGCAACATCGAGGTGCGCACCGGCGACGGCACCAAGGGCTGGCCCGAAGCGGCACCGTTCGATGCCATCGTCGTCGCGGCGAGCGGGCCCGGCGCGCCGCTCGCGCTGCAGCAGCAGTTGGATGTCGGCGGCAAGTTGGTCATTCCGGTCGGAGATGACCCTGACGAGCAGCGTCTCCTCAAAGTCACCCGCACTGGCGCTTCCACCTACAGCGAGGAAGATTTCGGTGCGGTGCGCTTTGTCCCTTTGATCGGCGAAGAAGGCTGGCAGGAGGACAACCGCATCCGAACCAGCCGTATCTCCCCGCTCTTGCCAGCGCGCAGTCTTCCGCAGATGATTGCCGCGGCGGCCGAACCGCTTCCTGAATTCGATGATCCCGCCTTTGTGGAGGCCTTCGATCGCTTTGCCGACCGGCGGATCGTGCTGCTCGGCGAAGCGAGCCACGGCACATCCGAGTTCTATCGGGCGCGGGCTTGGATCACCAGAAGACTGATCGAGAAACATGGCTTCACGATCGTCGCCGCTGAAGCCGACTGGCCCGACGCCGCGGCGATCGACCGCTATGTGCGCCACCGCCCACCTTCGCCGCGCGCCGACATGCCTTTCCAGCGGTTTCCCACCTGGATGTGGCGCAACGCCGAATTCGCGGCATTCGTGGAGTGGCTGCGTGCGCACAACGAGCAGATCGAAACACCGGCAAGCCAGGCAGGGTTCTACGGCCTCGATATCTACAATATGAAAGGCTCGATCGCGGCGGTTTTGGAATATCTCGACCGCATCGATCCGGAGGCGGCAAGCATTGCCCGCGAACGCTACGGCTGCCTGACGCCGTGGCAGCACGAACCCGCCACCTATGGCCGGGCGGCGCTAACCCGAGGCTACCGGGAATGCGAGGAGGCGGTGCTGCGGCAGTGCCGGGACATGCTGTCGCGTCAGTTCGATCACGCCGGCCAGGACGGCGACGAATTGTTCGATGCCGCGCAGAACGCCCGGCTCATCGCCTCCGCCGAGCACTACTATCGCGTGATGTACTATGGCGGCGCGCAATCCTGGAACCTGCGCGACACGCACATGTTCGACACGCTGCAACATGTTATCGAAGCGCGTTCCCCCGATGCCAAGGCCGTGGTCTGGGCGCACAACTCCCATATCGGCGACGCTCGCTTCACGGAGATGGGAATCGTCAGGGACGAAGTGAACATCGGTCAGCTCTGCCGCCAGCGGTTCGGCGACGACGTAGCCCTCATCGGCTTCGGCACGCATGCCGGCACGGTCGCTGCAGCCAAGCATTGGGACGGCGAAATGGAGATCATGTCCGTGCGGCCTTCGCGCGAGGACAGCTATGAGCGGCTTTGCCACGACGCCGGCACCGCTCGTTTCCTGCTCGACCTTGGAGCTGATCCAGTCCTTCATGATCGGCTGACCGAACGTCGGCTGGAACGGTTCATCGGAGTGATCTATCGGCCGGAAACGGAACTGCACAGCCACTATGCCGACGCCTCGCTTGCGCGGCAATTCGACGCCTTCGTCTGGTTCGATGAAACCACCGCCGTGACGCCGCTCGGGCCGGAGCATGCGACGCGCGGTGTCCCCGACACCTACCCCTTCGGCGTGTAGGCGATGGACGGTTGCATTCGACATCGCGCTGATGCGGAACCTTCGGCGCAGAGGTGATGCGGCGAGCGAACGCTACTGTTCTTTCACGTAGGCACCAGGCCGGCGGCCGCCTTTGGGCGCCTTTGCATTCTTGGATTGCTCGGCGACCGATGGGCCCGCTCCGGAAGCCTTTTCCGTTGCAGGACGACCAGGCGTCGCCCGTCCCGGAGGGTTTTGCCCTTCCGACTGATGTGTCTTGTCTTCCACCTCGCCCTGTCTGCGGGTGAGCCCAAAGCGATCGTGAGGCTTTTCGTTGCTGGCCGCAGCCTGCGAAAACCGGTCTGAGGGATCCGGATCGGTGTTGGCCGGGTACTTCCTGGCGCCGGTCTCGCGGCGGTTCTCTTCCTTGCCCATGACTCTCTCCGGGTTGATCTGGAGGATAACAAGATCGTCAGAAGAGCGTTCCCCGACCTGGCCGATGAGGGACGCGGGCAATCGGCTCCCATCAGTCCGATGGAACAAACACGCCATCGCCCAATTAGGCAAACAGAGTTCGGAGGCCAAGCGCGGTCCGGTTGCGCCCGATCCGACAGTCGGCGCGGCTTCGGCTCCAAACACGAACAAGCCGGGCGGCTAGCAGCGGACGAAAGGATTTCTGATGCCCCGGATCGTTGCAGTGATCGCGATCGTGGTGATTTTGTTGATAACCGTGTGGGCCTGGATCGGCCGAGAGCCCGAGCGCCCGAGCGGCGGGAGCCAGCAGCCAGCGCCCCACGCGATCGACCAGAACGGCTGAGGCAGGGCCTTTCGATCGGCGCATCGCCGTCTTCGCTGCATTGCGGTCTCGCGCGCCCTTGGTTCGCCAGGCCTTGGAGGGACAAGCCGGCGGGAGCTCGCGCGAGCAAGGCTCCGGCGCCGAACTATTTGCGCTCATGCCTTCTTCATGGACCTATCGCTCCGCGGATGGATCAACGTCCGAGCGCCGCCGGCGGCTGTCGCAACAGCCGCGATAGCGAGCAGTTGAGACGCAGTCAGTGTATGAAGCGGCTTCTCAGCCAGGCAAAAATGCGATTGCCTGTGACAATTCTCCGGACGCGTCCAGCAGCCCAACTGGCCTGCATGGTTGCGCCGGCATGGCAGCTGCAGACGACTTCATGCAACTGCCAATCGGAGAGTTCAAAGAAGCGTTTGGCTTCCCCATAGGTATCGGACTGCAGGCCCGAGGCCCTGAGCAACGGGTCTTCGAACGCAACCGTCAGCGGGGATCCAGCCGCCCGCGCCTCTTCCCGCATGCCTGGATAGAGATACTCGGTGCCGGTGAGCGCGGCGAGACAGCGCAACGGATTCCGCTCGAGCAGTTCTGCCCACCTCTCTATCTTTTCAGTCCTTGTCGTGAGCGGCACCAGCGGATTGATATCAGCGACTGCGTGCAGTTGGTCGAGCGTTTGGTGTTTCATGATAGGCTCCCGTCCATACTTGGCTGACCGGCTTGTCCTGGCGGGGTCGGCAGGCCCGCGTCTGAGGTGCGGGCCGATCAGTGTTTCCCACCGATCTCCGGCAGGCGCCAAAAAGCGGCGCCTGCAAATCATCGAACTGACAGTCGTCCCCAAAGTTCCGGATGAACACGGAATTCATTTGGAATGCAGACAATCGACAGGTTCCGCAAGTGCAGGACTGCACGGCGTTTCAGTTGCGAGCCCAGGCTGGACTAAGATGCAGGCGCTTGTCGAATATATCATATCCAGTGATAGGAACGGGAGCATGGTTCTTTCTCAGGCCACGCAGCCCGCGGTCCTCATTCCGCTGCCGCCTTTTTCCGTTTCGCCTCGTCGAAGTCGATCGCCAGCACGATCTTTCCGTTGGCGTCGCGAACCCGGACGGCCCAGCCCTGCTGCCCACCTTCGGCGGCCGTGTCGTCAAGCAAATCAATCGCCGAACGCAGCGCCTCGTCATGCACGGCCTCCAGATTCGGGAATTCCACGCCCTTCAGCTGCCGCATGCCATCATGGTCGCGATATTCGAATGTGAAGGGGCTGTCCGGCTTGGCGGGCTCGCTGAGGTCGCGGTTGCTCTCCTGCGCGGACCGGTGTTCCACGGTCTCGAAAACCGCGCACTGCACCATCATCTCTTTGGCGCGATCGATAAGAGCGGTGTCGCCGTACGTCGGCCGTGGATCGGATCCAGCCATTGTGACGGCAATCTTTTCGCCGCCCTCACCGAGAAATTCGACTGTCACCACGCCTTCCGAGTTGGAAACTATTTGGGTCTCGAGAACCTGCATCGGTGCCTCGTCATCTTAGATAACGAAGGTAAAAGCTGCCCAACAGGAAATGTTCCGGCCGCGCTCAGCGATTGGCGGCAGCGATAGTTCCCCCTTCCCGGAAACGAGTTCCTGGACAGCAGCGTTTCTACTTCGCGTTCAAGATCCCGTGGGAACACCGACGCCGGACAGATGTTTGGTAGCGAAGGAGCTGTCCGATGACCTCACCGAGCAAGCGAACACCCGCCGAGGGTCGAGGCGAAATGCAGATGGGCATTACCCGGGACAAGACGCCCGGATTCGACCCTTCTGCCGCCCCGCAGGAAACGGATGCAGAGGCGGGAGGGTCGACGAGTTCCGCCCATCGCGTCGCACCAGATGAACCGAAATTCACCAATCAGGCGAGCTTCGCCGACGCCATGCGGCGCCCCCAGAACGCGCCCGGCCTTCAGCCGAGCAGAAACGGGCCGGTGCTGGTGATTGCAGCGCTCGTGGTTCTGGCGGGCGCCGCTTTCCTGCTTGCCGCTCGCCTGGGTTGATGCCGATGCCGGCTCGCCGAGGCGCTCCAACCCGGAACGCCCGATGCAAGGTCTGGTAGCTAGGGAGTATGTGCATGCCCATGTTGAAAAAGCTTCTTCGCCATCTTTGGCGACGGAAAATCCAGCCGGCGGCCGATCCGTCCCCAGTCGATGCGATCGTGCGGCTGTTGCGTGAAAGCGAGGAACGCAACGGATAGATTTTTGGATCGTGCTCGGTGCCGCCGGCGAGCGAAATCCTCGAGCTCGTGCTCTTCTGCCACGGACGGTGTTTTAGCCCGCGCTGAGCGTTACCCGAATTCCTCCTCGGCGAAGGCGCCAAGCCTCCAGCCTTGTTTGCCTCGGCCTGCAAGCCAGCTTGATGTCGCTCACCGCACAGACAACTGCTATGCCGACTTGCGCCCCCGTGCAGAATTCTTCGTCTTTTTTCGTTTCGGCGCTCCCCTGGACTTCGGGGATTTGGGTTTTGCCCCGGCCTCCGCGCCGAGGCTCTTTTTCAGCGCATCGAACAAATTGACCACATTGGACGGCTTGGGTTCCGCCTTGGCTTTCGGCGCCTTCCTGCCGGCCTTTCTGGCGCGAACCAGTTCCAGCAGTGCCTCCTGATATCGGTCCCGGAACTCGGTGGGATCGAACTTGCCCTTCTGCTTATCGATGATGTGCTCAGCCAACCCGATCATCTCGCTGTCGGGCTTTCCCGACTTGATCTCGGCGAAGACGCCGGCGGGCTCGCGCACGGTGTCGCCATAACGCAGGGTGGTCAGCATCATGCCCTTGCCGCGCGACTCGACCACCACCGGGCGTTCCCTCTGATAGAGCACGATGCGAGCGAGCCCGGCCATCTTCTTTTCTGCCAGCGCGTCGCGGATCACCGCAAAGGCCTCTTCCGAGACCTTGTCGGCGGGCGTGACGTAGTAGGGCGCGTCGAGATAGATCTGCTCGATCGACGATTTGTCGACGAAGCCGTCGAGATTGAGCGTGTGCGAAGACTCGATCTGCACCGCCTCGATGTCTTCCTCTTCGATGAAGATGAATTCGTCCTTGCCGACTTCGTAGCCCCTGACCTCGTCGTCTTTATCCAGCGGCTTGCCGCTCTCGGCATCGACATAGACGCGCCGGACCCTGTTGCGGGTCTTGCGATTGAGCACGTGGAAGGAAACCTTCTCGGCATGGGTCACGACGTTCGTCAATTCGACGGCGCAGGTGACCAGCGACAGTTTGAGATAACCGCTCCAGGCGGGACGCGGCGCCATGGCGATCTCCTTGGCGACAGGAATGCAGCCGGAACGGCGAACGCACCGCTTCGGTTCCGACGTCGCAGGCCGGCGCATCGCGTCGGCTTCAGCCGGCTGAACCGGGAAGCAGCGCTGAACTTCCCGGCGGGAGAAGCAACGGGAGCTTCCGACAAGGGCTTGGCCCGACATATTCGAGTTCCAGACATTTCGTTCGAAACGTCCGTCCGTCGCGGGATCATTCGGAACAATGGGCCTTCGGGCAAGTTGGATACGGCTCCAACGGCGAATTGATCTGGAACGACCGTGGCGACGCGGAAGATCGACAAGGACAGGCGTGAGCGCACCTCGAATGCGGCGCGCGAACTGCTTGAGACGGAACGACTGGCGCGCCAGGCAAAGACGGCGCGACTACGCGAGCAGCGTTTGGCCGCGGCACCGGCGGCAAAGTCGCCTCCTCCCGCGGCCAGGCCGGGCCGGACGCCCAAGAAGCGAAAAATCATAGATATCAGCTAGCGCCTGGCTCCGTTCGGCGCTGCCGCTTTAGGGCGGCCGGAAATCGATGACGCGTCCAGCCAGCTTCTCTCATTCCTTGGCCGCTGGCTCTCCAGGCCCAATCTCGGTCTCATCTAATATGTGCTCGTGAATGATGCCGAGGATTTGCAGCCTCACCGCCTCACGCGCCTCCGGCTGGATGAACGGCATGAGGAGATCGACCCTCTCCTTGACCCGCCGGGGCAGATCAGCGCTGGGATCGGTCAGCTGGCTGCCATGCTCATAGCGGTTGTCGGTAAGTTTCTTATCCAGATCGGAAAAGATGCCCATGGCTGTCGCTCCACATTGACGGCGGAACAGGCGTGCCCCGAATTGGTTCCGTCTCGCCGAGCCTCGTTTGCCGCGCGTTGCCGAATCCCAAGAATTCGAACGGAACAATCGCACTCTGCGCATGTTCGGCCGGACCACACTCGAACGGTCGGAGAACGAAATGGAAAACGGAAAGCTCGCCGTGGTGACCGGCGCTTCCAGCGGCATCGGCAAGGAACTGGCGAAATTATGTGCGAGAGATGGCTACGAACTGGTGATCGTGGCCGACGAGCCGGCGATAGAGCAGGCTGCCGAGGCGCTGCAATCTCACCACGTTGCAGTCGAGGCGGTAGAAGCCGACCTCGCGACCGAGGAAGGGGCCAATCAACTGATCGCGAGGATTGGTGACCGCGCTATTGACCTTCTGTTCCTCAACGCGGGACGAGGCCTGGGCCGGGGCTTCATCGATCAGGACTGGCCCAAGGCGCGCCGCGTCACCGACACGAACATCACCGGCACGGTCTATCTGGCACATCGGCTCGGCCGGCAGATGGTCCGGCGTGGCCGCGGCCGGATCCTGTTCACGGGCTCCATCGCCGGCTTCATGCCCGGCACCTTCCAAGCGGTCTACAACGGCACCAAGGCCTTCATCGATTCTTTCGCCATCGCGCTGCGCCATGAGTCGAAGGACAGCGGTGTGACCGTGACAGTGCTGATGCCCGGCGCGACGCAGACCCGCTTCTTCGAGCGGGCCGACATGATGGACACCGAAATCGGGACTCGGGAGAAAGACAATCCGGCCGATGTGGCCAAGGACGGCTATGACGCCATGATGGCCGGAAAAGAGCAGGTCGTTAGCGGTTTGAAGAACAAGATGCAGGCTGCCGCGGCCCACGTCACGCCGGCCGGCACGCTGGCCGAGCAGCATCGCAAGGCCGCCGAACCGGGCTCCGCGAACAACGGATGAATGCGAGGCGCCGCCCGGGGAACATTCCAGCCGGGCGCAAGTTCGATGCACTCAATCCTCCAATCGACAGGAACGGCACGATGAAAGCGCTGACATGGCACGGCAAGGGCGATATCCGGTGCGACGCGGTCGCTGATCCCGCGATCGAGGACGACCGCGACATCATCATCAGGGTTACCTGCTGCGCCATTTGCGGTTCGGACCTGCATCTGATGGACGGCTATATGCCGACGATGAAATCGGGCGACGTGCTGGGCCATGAGACCATGGGCGAAGTGGTGGAGGTCGGCCGTGGACACAGCAAGTTCAAGAAGGGCGATCGCGTCGTCGTTCCCTTCAATATCTCATGCGGCGAATGCTGGTTTTGCCAGAACGGCCTGTTTTCACTCTGCGACCGGTCGAACCCCAACGCCGACCAGGCCGCCAAGGTCATGGGCCAGTCGCCCGCGGGCCTGTTCGGCTATTCGCATCTGGTCGGTGGCTATTGGGGCGGGCAAGCCGAGTATTTGCGCGTGCCTTTTGCCGATGTCGGCCCGATCAAGGTGCCGGACGGCATGGACGACGAACAGGTCCTGTTCCTCTCCGACATCTTCCCGACCGGCTATATGGCGGCGGAGAACGCCGGCATCCGGGAGGGCGACACCGTCGCCATCTGGGGCTGCGGGCCGGTCGGCCAGTTCGCGATCCAGAGCGCCTGGATGCTTGGCGCCGGTCGCGTGATCGCCATCGACAAGGTGCCGGAGCGGCTTGCTATGGCGCGCGACCACGGCAAGGCCGAGACCCTCGATTTCAGCAACTTGAATATTTACGATGCCCTGATGGCCATGACCAACGGTCGCGGCCCGGACAGTTGCATCGACTGTGTCGGCACCGAAGCCGATGCCAGCGCCACCCCGGATTCCATGCTCGATAAGGTCAAGGCGAGTGTCTATCTTGGCACCGACCGGCCGCATGTGCTGCGCGAGGCGATCTATTGCTGTCGCAAGGGAGGCACCATTTCGGTGCCCGGCGTCTATATCGGCCTTGTCGACCACATCCCGTTCGGCGCGGCGATGAACAAGGGGCTGACGTTCCGCATGGGACAAACCCACACGCAACGCTATCTCGAGCCTCTCCTGCACAAGGTCCAAAGCGGCGACATCGACCCGTCCTTCGTGATCACCCACCGCGCCGGGCTCGAGGCCGGACCCGACCTCTACAGGAAGTTTCGCGACAAGCAGGACGGCTGCATCAAGGTCGTGATGCGCCCACACGGGTGACCACGTCTTTGCCCGGAACTCGCCCGGGCGCCCTGTCGTTGCGATCAGGTAAGGAGGTATCAAATGGCTCAACTGAAAAACACATCTCGGCCGGCCACCAGGTCACCGAACGCCGAAGGCCTTCCGCGTCCTGACCGCGATGCCATGGATAGCGACGCCGGCGCGAGACCGGCAGTTCCCAAAACAGCCGGCGCCGCCGAGGAACAGTCGACATCACCGCTCGACAGTAAGGTTGCCAATCGCAATGCCGGTCGCAAGCGCGAGGCCGGAACCACCCCGCGCCCAACCGACAAGCCATTGGATTGAGGCAACCGGGGCGGCGCGGCAGCCTGGCGCCCCGTCGGGCCGCTTGCGTGCGTTCGCTGCTGGTTACCTGCCGCCGCCCGCGTCAACCATTCCCGCTCCGCTCGACAAATTTGTTGAAGCGGCTCTTTCCTCCGCTCCCGGCCTTGTCCTGATGGAGGAAGGCAAGGTCGTTCTCGTCGAAGATCCGGAAGAACTCATCCCACTCGATCGATTCGAGCGCTTCCTCCGGCTCGCCGAAGTCGATGCGCAGGATGCCGCCCTCGCCCTTGGTGCGAACCACGGCGGGATGGCCGTCCCTCTCCTCAACCCATTTGCGAATTTCGTCGTGATTGGTGGTCGTCTTCGCTTCAGACATGGCATTCCCTTTCTCGCCGCACGTCAGTGAGCGGCCCTAACAGCGCGCAAAGGGCAATGTTCCCAGGCATGCGGGCGACCCGCCGACAGCTTCGCCCCGGAGGGAACTTTGATGAAGCAGGGAACAAACCTTTTGTCCCGAAGTTCGGGAGCCCAACGCTAAATCGGCCCCAACGCTAAATCGGCCCCAACGCTAACTCGGCAAGGAGTTCTCGTGAAACGTGTCCTGGTTACGGGAGGCTGCGGTTTCATTGGCCGGCATGTCGCCCAGGAACTCATCGAGCATGGCTACGAGGTCCGTGTCCTGGACGCACTCTTGGACCAAGTGCACGGCAATGAAGCCGTCAGCATTCCAGCTGGCGCCGAGCTGATACGGGGAGATGTACGTGATCGAGACGCGGTCGCCGACGCGGTAGCGGATGTCGACACCGTCATCCACCTCGCTGCCGAGGTCGGCGTCGGCCAATCCATGTACGAGATCGCCCGATATGTCGGCACCAACGATCTCGGCACCGCGACCCTGCTCGAGGCGTTGATCAAGAAACCAGTCGAACGCATTGTCGTCGCATCGTCGATGAGCATCTACGGCGAAGGCCTCTACAAGACACCAGACGGGCGGCGTATCGACGATGCCCATCGCAAGCCAAGCGACATCAGGATCGGCCAATGGGACCCGCTGTCGGCTGCCGGCGAAGCGCTGTCGCCGATTCCGACCGACGAGGAGAAACGTCCTGACCTCGCTTCGATCTACGCGCTGACCAAATATGCGCAGGAACGCGCGGTGCTGATCTTCGGTCAGGCTTATGACGTGGATGCGGTGGCATTGCGCCTGTTCAACGTCTTCGGCGCCGGTCAAGCGCTCGCAAATCCCTACACCGGCGTGCTTGCCAACTTCGCTTCGCGGCTCGCCAACGGCAAGCGGCCGATGATCTTCGAGGACGGCGAGCAAAAGCGCGACTTCGTCCATGTGCGCGATGTCGCCCGCGCTTTCCGCCTGGCGCTGGAGCAACGCCAGGCAGCCGGCCACGCGATCAATATCGGCAGCGGACGGTCCTACACCATCAGCGAGGTCGCTCGATTGCTTGCAGAAGCGATGGGCATTCCGAAGCGGCCGCCCGAAATCCTCGGCAAGGCGCGCTCCGGCGACATCCGCAACTGCTTTGCCGACATTGCCAAGGCGCGCGAGCTGCTTGGCTTCGAGCCGAGCCATCGGCTTGAGAACTCCCTCGGTGAATTCGCGGCCTGGGTTCGCAACACCGTCGTCATCGACCGCGGCGCCGACATGAAGCGCGAGCTTGAAGAGCGGGGGCTGGTGTCATGAGTGAGCGGCATCGCGGCCTTGGCAAAGCGCCGGTGGCCGTCATCGGCGGCAGCGGCTTCATAGGCTCAAACCTCGCCGACAGCCTGTTGTCGGATGGCGAGCCCGTTCTGGTCATCGACAATCTCAGCCGAGCTGGCGTCGAGCAGAACCTCGAATGGCTGGCGCAAAAGCACGGCAACCATCTCAGGGTTGAAGCCGTGGACGTGCGCGACCAAGCCAAACTGGCCTCGGTGCTGACGCCAGCAAGAGCGATCTTCCATCTGGCCGCCCAGACCGCTGTGACCACGAGCCTGATCGATCCCGCGGAGGACCTCGACATCAATCTCAAAGGCACCTTCAACGTGCTTGAGGCGGCGCGCCAGGTGAGCGCCCCGGTAATCTTCGCCAGCACTAACAAGGTCTACGGCAGCTTGCCCCAGCTCGCGGTGCGGGAAACGGACGATCGTTACGAGCCTTGCGACGAAGCCATCCGCGCCAATGGCGTGGACGAGACGATCGGCCTCCGTTTCTGCACGCCCTATGGCTGTTCCAAGGGCGCTGCGGACCAGTATGTCCTTGATTATGCTAAGTCCTATGGTCTGCCGACGGCGGTGCTGCGCATGAGCTGCATCTATGGAC
>NZ_RZSF01000730.1:0-459 GCF_004023325.1 Mesorhizobium sp. M1A.F.Ca.ET.072.01.1.1
CGGTGTCGGCTGCGGGCTGACGATCTGGGCGCTGGCGACGAGCGTCGGCCTTGTCGCGCTGCTCACTGCTTCCGAACCGCTTTTCCTGGCCGTCAAATATGCCGGCGCCGCCTATCTGATCTATCTCGGCATGCAAGCCCTGCGCGAAGCCATTTGGCCGGTGCAAAGCCATCATGCGCAGGCGCCGACCGTACCGCATACCCGGCTTGCCCCGGTCGCCGCGTTCCGGCAGGGCTTCATCAGCGATCTCGGCAATCCGAAAATAGCCGTGTTCTTTCCGAGCCTGTTGCCTCAATTCGTGCCGGCGGGACAGCCGTCCTTTCTGTCGCTGCTGCTGCTTGGCGTCGTCTTCGCACTAATCACCTGCAGCTGGCTGACCATCTATGCAACGGTTGTCGCCAAGGCCGGCGGCTGGCTGCGCCGACCGAATGTGCGCCGGATCGTCGAAGCGGTCAGCGG
>NZ_RZSF01000731.1:0-456 GCF_004023325.1 Mesorhizobium sp. M1A.F.Ca.ET.072.01.1.1
CCCGACAGTCGCGCCCTATCTGCTGCCGCATGCGTTGCCGGAACTGAGGCGGCACTTCCCGGTCTTGCAGCTCGAACTGCGGGAGGCGGTGACCGCGTCGCTGGTCGACGACACTGCCGCCGGGCGGCTCGACGCGTTCATCGCCGCTCTGCCGCTCGACCATCCCGGCCTGGTCAGCGAAGAGCTCTTCCCCGACCGTTTCTTCCTTGCGGTGCCGTCAGGCGATCCGGCCTTCGCCTCGCCGCCGGTGCCGCCGGAAAGCCCGGCGCTGGAAAGGCTGATGCTCCTGGAGGAAGGCCACTGCCTGCGCGAGCAGGCGCTGGCCGTCTGCGGCAATGTGCGGCCCGTGGCGATGGCGAGCTACGGCGCCACCAGCCTGACGACCCTCTTGCAGATGGTGGCGCATGGGTTGGGCGTGACGCTGGTCCCGGAGATGGCGATGCGGCCCGCCGGCAC
>NZ_RZSF01000732.1:0-454 GCF_004023325.1 Mesorhizobium sp. M1A.F.Ca.ET.072.01.1.1
ATTCGCCACCGTAGCGAGTGAATTTGACCGACGACGCGAGCCGGGCAAATCCTCGCCCCGGACGGCGCGCGAAGGGTTCTGGAGAATTCGTGTGGCATATCGCGTCGGAAAGACGTTGAGTGCCGCTCGCCCTCAAAACGGTCTCGCCATGGGCCGAATGGCAGACCGATTTCGTACCATCGGACCAGAAGCATTCCCCGGTATGGGGCTGGTTCATCATTCCCATTGCGGAGCGGCCATCGACGGTGAAGCCTATCAGAGTTCCCCAGACCGGAAGCCCGCATAGGTAGGGTTTCATCCCGTTGATCGGGTCAATCACCCATTTGAGCGGCCCGGATCCCGACGGGCTGAGCTCCTCGCCCAATATCGCGTGCATCGGATACTCGGCCGATATGATGTCGCAGATAGCCCTTTCAGCATTTCGGTCGGCTTCCATGACCGGATCGTATTGCAG
>NZ_RZSF01000733.1:0-454 GCF_004023325.1 Mesorhizobium sp. M1A.F.Ca.ET.072.01.1.1
GTCTGCGCCGAAGACATCAGACGCGGCGGAACACTTGTGACTGCCAAAGTCAGGATGAACTCCGTTCCGGAAGCCGAGCGCATCCTCGGGCAGGACGGTTCGGTTGACGTGTCTGAACGCCGTCAGGAGTATGAGGCCAGCGGATGGAGCGAATTCAACCAGATGCGCCTGCATACGGGCCGGATGAAGTCGAATGCGAAAGCGTGCTGCGCGGCCTTAGGCCGCTTGCCAGGAGCTACCTCGGTGACGAAAGGGGCAGTCATAGAGAAGGCGAAGTTGCCCGCTGACCAAGCGCCGGCGGGGCAATGCTATGTGCAATCAGAAGGCGCTTTGCCCCGTACGGCACGAACGGGGCGACGTCGTGGAGCTAGCCTTTTTCGTTATAGGGCTGCTTGAGCTCGGCCACCATTCTGGCAAGTTCGGAGAATGGCGGAATCTCTGTTTCCGACTGAGC
>NZ_RZSF01000734.1:0-453 GCF_004023325.1 Mesorhizobium sp. M1A.F.Ca.ET.072.01.1.1
TGCGTGCTTATGCTGGTCCCGATCGTGGTTTTCGTGCCGTTCGTAAAGAAATACGTCGCCGGCCCAACAACGACCGGTTCCGTGAAAGGGTAAAACACTAGCTCAAGGAGAAAATCAATGAGGTATCTTGGAATTCTTGCCGTTGCGTTCGGTGTTGCCGTCGGCGGGGGAGCGACGGCTCAACAGCGCTATGACGGCGCGAAAATAAAGGTCCTATCGACAAACTCGGCATACGATTTGGAGCTCAAAAAATTCGCGCACGAATTCACAGAGAAGACTGGCGCTGAAGTGCAGTTTGATCTCTTCGGTTATGCGCCGACCGTTCAAAAAGTGTCGGTCGAGCTCCTAACGCGTTCAGATAGTTACGACGTGGTATACTTAGGGAGCGAGGAGTTCGGGCGATACGCATCTGGCGATATCCTGGAGCCGCTCGATAATTACATAGACATGAAG
>NZ_RZSF01000735.1:0-453 GCF_004023325.1 Mesorhizobium sp. M1A.F.Ca.ET.072.01.1.1
ATGCTGCGGGCAGGCTCGATCAAGGATATATTCGACGCCGGCCTGCATGAATTCCTGGCCAACTTCATCCGCGACAACACCAGGCTCGGCGACGAGATTGCGCAGGACTACAGGTTCTATTGAGCTTCATGCTCGCAAACGGAAAATGAAGCCATGCGGCTCAAGATCACCCATCGGACCGAGTACCGCTACGATGCGCCGGTGCAATATCTGCTGCAGCGGCTGCGCCTGCTGCCGGTCAGCGGCCACACGCAGACCGTGCAGTCCTGGGGCCTGAATATCGACGGCGCGCGCGAGGAGGTGCGTTTCACCGACCACTTCGGCAACGACACAAGGCTTCTGAGCGTCGAAGGCGAGCCTCACGCCATCACCATCGAAGCGTCGGGCGATGTGCTCACGCGCGACACCACTGGCGTATCCGGTCCGCATCATGGTTTCGCGCCGCTCTGGCTG
>NZ_RZSF01000736.1:0-453 GCF_004023325.1 Mesorhizobium sp. M1A.F.Ca.ET.072.01.1.1
GCGTGAACGTCAGCGCATCCCACTCGCCAAACGGCTCGCCGTCATCGCCGAGGACTTCCGGGCCAAGGCAGGCCAGGGCGGCCGGGTTATGAGTAAGGACGAGATCGACGAGATGTGGGGACATTCCTGATGTTCGTCGACACCTCGGTGGTTGTCGCTATTCTATCGGGAGAACAGGACGCCGACGAATGGAGTAACCGGATCGAGCAAGCGCCGAGCAGGATGACCTCAGCACTTGTGGTGCTCGAAGCAGCTATGCGTGTGTCTACCAAGCTTTCGGTCGAGCCGCTGGTTGCCGAGACGGTGATCGGGGCGTTCCTGCACGAGGCCAATATCGAGATTGTACCGATCGGCGCCGGCGAAGGCAGACTCGCGGTCAAGGCCTTTTCAGACTATGGCAAGGGGCGTGGGCATCCAGCCCAGCTTAACCTTGCCGACTGCCTCTCCTATGCC
>NZ_RZSF01000737.1:0-450 GCF_004023325.1 Mesorhizobium sp. M1A.F.Ca.ET.072.01.1.1
CTCCGATTGCGGCGCGACCTCGCGCAGCTTGGCGTCGGTTTTGATGGTCGGCAGCGATTGCAGAATGATCTCGAACGGCGCGCCGACGGTGAGATCGCCGGTCAATTGGTCGGGAATGTCGACCACTGCCTCGCGCGGATCGGTGCGGGCTACGGTGACGACGGTCTGTCCCGGCGAAACCGTCTGGCCGACTTCGGCGCCGATCGCTGTGACGACGCCGTCGAAATCGGAGAACAGCCGGGCATAACCGAGCTGCTCCTGCGACTTGGCCAGAGCGGCATTGGCGCGCTCGACGCCGGCTTCCGCCGCCTGGCGCGCTTGTTTGGCGGCATCGAACGTAGCCTGCGAAGTATTGGCGGAGGCAAGCAGTTGGCGCTGCCGCTCCTCGCTGGCCGCGGCATTGGCGAATTGCGCCTGCGCGTTCGACAGATCGGCTTTCGATGCCTGGAC
>NZ_RZSF01000738.1:0-446 GCF_004023325.1 Mesorhizobium sp. M1A.F.Ca.ET.072.01.1.1
GGTTGTGACCTTGACCCTCAAGACGATGCCGTACTCACCGAACTCCTGTACGCCCTGCATCTTGATCGGTTCGATCACCCAGTTTTTGAATTCGGGGTCTTCCGCCAGTTCCAGGCCGATGCGCTTGATCAGCTTACGAGCGAAGTCGATGTCGGTGTCATAGCCGACGGTGATGTTGAATTTGTCGGTAACCCAGTCGCGGCTCTGGTTCTGGACGGCTCCGAGTTCACCGAACGGTATTGTGAACAGCGGGCCGCGATGGTGCCGCAGCTTCACCGAGCGCAGCGAAAAGCTCTCCACCGTACCCCTGTAGCTGCCCGATGAAATGTATTCGCCGACGCGAAACGCATCGTCGAGCAGATAAAACACGCCTGAGATCACGTCCTTGACGATGGTTTGCGCGCCAAAACCCACGGCGACGCCGACGACGCCGGCGCCGGCGATCA
>NZ_RZSF01000739.1:0-445 GCF_004023325.1 Mesorhizobium sp. M1A.F.Ca.ET.072.01.1.1
CTCTTCTACACCCGCCTGACCGGCCACGGGCAGGACGGCGCGGCCATGGCCGAAGGCAGCGTGAATGCCTGGATCAACGACTATGAGGAGGCACTGGCGATCGGGCGCACGATCGGCGAGAAGGTGATCGTTATCGCCACCTCGACTGGCGCCTCACTGGCGACATGGGCTGCAGCCCAGCCTGGTGCTTCCGACGGCGTCGCGGCAATCGCATTCATCTCGCCTAATTTCGGCGTCAAGGCGTCGGGCGCCGAGGTCCTTACCCTGCCTTGGGGCAGAGAGATTGCCGAGCTCGTCGGCGGCAGGGAGCGCAGTTTTCCGGCGCGGAACGCGCTGCACGAAAAATTCTGGACCACCAAATATCCGATCGCGGCGGCCTTGCCTATGGCTGCGCTCACCGAGCTCGCCTATCGCGCGCCGGTCGAGAAGGCGACCATCCCTGCCC
>NZ_RZSF01000073.1:0-22828 GCF_004023325.1 Mesorhizobium sp. M1A.F.Ca.ET.072.01.1.1
CCCTTAGCTCGGGCATGTTGTCGGCAGTGGCCGTCCGCTTCCAGGCGTTGAGAAAATCGCCGTTCATGGCGGCCAGCTTCTCGAACACCGTCTCCTGCAACATCTCGGCGGGAAACGGCAGCGTCGCGCCCTCCACCAGTTCGACCGCCACCTCCATGCGCTTGTTGTGCGCGGCGTCTTCGTAGGAAACGAGGCGAAAGGTCGACAGTACCGGCGCCAGCACGTCGAGGCCGAACAGGATCTCTCGCAGGCTGTCCGGCGTGACCTTGGCTCCGTAATACTCGATCGACATATCGGAGCGGCCGTAGATGAACAAAAGCGGCAGGTCGAGGATACGGCCGCTGTTCTTCAAAATGTTGCTATGCCCGGCTTCGCGCAGGATGCGCTTCAACTCGCTGAAGCGCAGCACGTGGCCGCGATCGTGGATGTTATAGCGGATCTTGGGCGAGATGTTGTAAGGCCGAGAAATGGTTGCCACCAATTCGCCCTTGGCGTTCTCCTCCAGGTAGTAGGCCAGCGGATTGTACTGGAAGATCATCGGCGTGACGCCGTATTCCGTCCGCACGATGGCCTTGCGCAGCCTCTCGTCGCCGAGCAGCGCGCGGCGCAGGTTGATGGTGAGTTCGCTTTCGAGCGCCAGGTTGACCTCAAGATCGGAGGCGCCGTAGCTGCCGATCACACGCCGGAATTTCTTCAAGAGATAGCCACGGAGGCTCTCCGAGACGCCTTCGCCGCCGAAGGCCGCATCGATGGTATATTTCGACCAGTCCAAACGCGGGTCGTCGACCAGCGTCTTCAGGAACGGCGGATAGCCCATCACAACATAGCGGAAGCGCGGCCCGAACTCGTTTATGGTGTTGACGATCTTATCGAGGTTCGGCCCCGTCGATTTCAGGATTGTCGTCTCGGTCAGCGAGATCGCCACATTCATGCCTGTCGCCCACGCGCCGAGCGCGAACGCATTGAGGATGAACAGGGTCTCGTCCTCGCCGGTGATGCGCAGGAACGTCATCTGCATCATCTGCTTGGTGATCATCCGCTCGGTCTTGCCGCGCACCCAGCTGGTCGGCATGCCACTGCTGCCGGAGGACTCGTCGACCATCACGCCCATCGACGGCAGCTTGCCATCCAGCAGACGTTCCTCCTGCGAATACTTCTTGACGTACGATTCCTTGTCCATCTCCGGAATGGAAGTGAGGTCGGGCTTCGTCACATGATCGAGCATGATCTCGGGCTTGCCGCCGAGCCGGTCGATATAGTCGCGATAGGCCGGAACCCGCCTGTAGGCATGATAGAAATTCGCCCAGGCGCGCCACGCGCCGATGCCCCAGCGCAGCCGCTCGAAGCCGGGAATGAGCAATATCTTGTAAGCATGCCGCGAAGACGCGAATGCCCGCTCGACGACGTTGACCAGCGCGACAAGCGCAAGGAAGAAGGGCCGTACCGCCCGCTTGATCAGCCGCATAGGATGATGTCCTCGTAGGGGAGCCGATAGCTCAGCGGCGGCGGCTGGCTCTTGCCCAGCCGGAGCAGCAGCCAGACCATGTCGGCGCCTCCTTTTTCGTCCGGCATCTTGAAATAGCCGATCATGTTGGTGCGCGCCTCGTCTGAGGTGATGACCGAGCCATAAGGCTGCCAGTAATAGCCATGGCGAGTAACGATGAGCCACAGCCGGAACATGGTCGTGCCGGCACGAAACCAGTCCTCCATGGTGACGTAAGGACCGCGCAGCCAGCCGATGGTGCCGACGCCCTTCATGCTGCGGCCGTAGATGAGGCCCACGAGGCTCTTGATGCCGGGCAGAGTCCAGAAGCCAGGCCTGGTGAAGAAGCTTTTGAGGAGAAACGCCGAGAAGCCGAGGCAGCGCGCCGAGAGGCCGTCGCCGGTGATGTCTTCCTCGCGCGTGCCGAAACGCAGCCACCGTACCAGCTCCTTGCGGATGGGCACGTTCTCCATGTCGTGGAAAAGCGCCTGGCGATTGAGCTCGATCACCCAGCCGATCGCCTCGGCGTCGTTGCGCGCCTCGAAGCGATGGCCGGTTCGAAGGGCTTCGGCCTGTATCTCGCCAAGCAGCGTCTGCGGGATCGCGCGACCGTCATAGGGAAGCCGGGAGGTGTGGCGGTCGAGGATCAGCCGGGGATCGAAATCCGCAATCGGCGCGATCGCCGGGCGCAGCGTCAGCCTCGATATGACCTGGGGCGTCTGGGTGTCGCCACCCTTGTACATCGGAGAGAAGTCGGTTGCGCAGTCGAGCTCGAAGCCCAGGCCATGCGCTGCGATTGAACATATCTCGGCAAAGATGCCAGCGGTGAGCCAAGTGAAGCGGCCCTCCGGGTCGGCCACATAAAGTCCACGCCGCGGCAGGAACACGATCTCCGCCTCGCGATCGTTTAGGATACGGAGCCGGAAAGGCTGCGTGTTGTGCGGGCTGGGGCAGCTCACCGCATAGCGGGCAATCTTGCGCCATTGTTCCGATGACTTCGCGTCGTCTTCCTGCACGCTATTGCGCTCCGCCAATTTCGACCAGGCAATAGCAAACAAACAATACGAGACGGTAAGTTCAAATGGCTAATGAATACTTTTGAAACACCCTACATCATTCCGGGGCAGACCCCGTTTCGTGCCCATCAGCCGCCCGAATGCGGGTCGATGCTGTAGGGATGCACGGGGTAGCCTGAGCCGATCGTCCCGCTCACCCGATCGATCCAGGCGCTGACCGCCGGATAGTCGGCAAGCGAAAAGCCGCAATCCTCGGCGCGATGGCCGTAGGCATAGACGGCGATGTCGGCGATGGTGAGTGAGCCGCCGACAAGGAACGGCGTGTCCTGCAGGCCGCGCTCGAGAGCGTCAAGCGCGCGGGCGCCCGCCTCACGCTTGCCGGCCACCAGCGGCTGATTGCGCTCCAGCCGCCCGGTCAGCGACCAGAAGCGCAGCGAGCCGATGACCGGCTCGACATAGTACTGCTCGAAGAACAGCCACTGCATGGCCTTGGCGCGCGTGAGCCGGACCGCCGGCAGGTAGGGCGTCCCCTCCGCGACACAGGTGAGAATGGCGTTGGATTCGGCGATCGCCGCCCCATTCTCCACGGCGAGCACGGGAACGGCGCCGGCCGGATTGAGCTTCAGGAAGGCTTCCGTGCGGCTCTCGCCCTCGAAGATCGAGACAATGCGCGTTTCATAAGCGATGCCGAGCAGGCCGAGCAGGACGCGAACCTTCCAGGCATTTTGCGACGGCAGATAATCGTAGAGCGTGAGCATGGCTGCGTCCCTCCTTGGCCAGGCTTCGCATGGGGCATACGCGGATGCCACCCGATTTATGCGCCTTAATCTCCCCCCTTTGAGGGGAGATGTCGCCGAAGGCGACAGAGGGGGTCGTCTCCCGTAAATCGCCAGCGTCGTGTTCGTGGCGGACTGCGTAAGGCGCTGCGACCCCCTCTGGTCTTCCGACCATCTCTCCCTCAAGGGGGGAGATCGGCAGTTCCGCCACGCCTCACCCCGCGATATCCCTCGCCACCGCCTGCGCCTCGATGCCGATCTCGCGCAGCAGGCCGGTGACCGGATTGTAGAAGCCGACGAGGTAGACACCCAGCGCCGTCGCCCGTGGATTCACTCCACTCTTCCCCGGCCGCAGCTCCGCCGGCAGGATGCCGTCATAGCCAGGACGGTAGCCGGTGGCGAAGATTACGGCGTCGAAGTTTTGTTCCTGCCCGCCGGCGAATGTTGCGCCGTCCTCGGTGAAGCGGACGATATCGGGGAGAATGCCGATCCTGCCCGCCTTGATCGCCGCTACAGTGCCGACATCGATGACCGGAATGCGGCCGGCGTCGATCTGCTTGAGGATGCCTTCCTTCGGCCTGACGATGCCGTATCTCTCCAGCCTGCCCAGCGCAAGGTCGAGGATTTTCGGGAACATCCAGTCGTTCAGCGCCCGCGGCATCGGCCGGCTGGCGATGCCGACCATCTGGATCGGCACGCCGAAGAGCTGGCGCGGCACGATGTGGACGCCCTTGCGCACCGAGATCGTCGGATGCGCGCCACTCTCGGCAAGATCGAGCGCGATCTCGGCGCCGGTGTTGCCCATGCCGACGACCAGCACGTTCTTGGCCGTATAGGTCGTGGCCTCGGTGTAGGCGGCGCTGTGCAGCACCTCTCCCTTGAAGGTTTCGATGCCGGCGAAGGCCGGCGTTATCGGCTCGGCATTGTTGCCGGTGGCGATCACGATCTTGCGGACGTTGAAAGGACCGGCATCGGTCTCGACCACGACTTTTTCGCCCGCCCGGCGGATCGATTTCACCGTGACGCCGAAGCGCGGCTCCAGGCTGAAACGCGCGGCATAGGCATCGAGATAGGCAACCACTTTTTCACGCGGAACGTAGCGAGGGTGGCTTTTCGGGAACGGCACGAAAGGGAGTGACGAGAAGGACTTCACCGTGTGCAGGTGCAGCCGCCGGTAATGCCGCCGCCAGGCCGGCGCCAGCTCGCTCGCCTTTTCGAGGATGATGAAATCGACTCCGGCCCGCTTCAGGCAGGCCCCGACAGCCAGCCCCGCCGGTCCCGCGCCGACAATGACGACATTGGTGTCCAAGGTAGCCTCCTCCCCCAAGGCGGGAAGAAGCTATGCCCGAGGTGTCGGAGGAGCAAGTAGGGGAGTCACCTAGCCTTGCGGGACAAGGTGCACCGAGCGAAGTATCTGTCGCCGAAGGCGACGGAGCGATCGCTGCGCGTGAAGTGCCGGCGCGTTGCGCGGAGGAATACAACGTCGGCGATCTGCGTGAGATGACCCCTCAGGCCTCAAGGGGGGAGATCAGGATTCGCGCTCTACTCCGTCCCGCTCGGCGCTTCGGCCTCGTCCTCGGGCGGTTCGAGAATCTCGATCAGCCGCGCTACCCTGGCGCCCGGCATCGCGCGACCCTCGTTCATCAGCGCCTCGTCGGCGCCGATCCAGGCGAAGGCCTCGCGCAATTCCTCGAGGCTGGCGCCGGTGAGCGCGACGTCGGCGATGACGGCCTCGTCGACAGGGCCAAGAACGGAAATGATCTCGTTGCGGGTCATCCTTGTCTCCCTGGGGCAGAACGATGACAAGGAAACGGCGGACGGGTGGAGCGGGTTCCGACGGCGCCGGCGCGTTGTCTCCGCCTTGCGGAAGAAAGCGCCGCGCCGGCTTTGCTCTTGCCCCGACAACCGCTATGCACGGAGGCTCGTCCCGGAATTCTGCCGAGTCCTCATGAAATCCGTCTTGCTGCTTTCCGCCCTGCTGCTCTCCTCACCGGCCCTCGCCCAATGGAAGCCGAGCGAGAAGGTCGAGACCTATGCGATCTCAGGACAAAGCGTGGAGGCGCTCTATGTCTCGATCGGCGAGAAAGGCCCTGTGATCGGCAGGGACTCGGCCGGCAACGGGCGGCGGGCAATCGCGCAGACCAACTTCAAGCTGACCTGGCAGCGCGATTATCAGACTGACGGCGGCGCCTGCGTGCTGAAGACCGCTCGCCCGAAGCTGATCATCACCTACACGTTGCCCAAGCCCGCCGCAAAACTTGCCCCCGCCGTGCAGGCGCGGTGGGACGCGTTTGCCGCCGGCCTCGCCGCACACGAGAAGGTCCACGGCGCCGGCATCGTCGACATGGTGGACAAGATCGTTGCCTTCAGCACCGGCCTCACCGTTGCCGACGACCCCGGCTGCACCAAGATCAGGGCGGAGCTGACGAATTATCTCGACCAGCTTTCCAAGGCGCAGCGCCGGGCCAGCCGCGACTTCGACAAGGTCGAGTTCGGTCCGGGCGGGAACTTGCAGAAGCTGATTGCGGCGTTTCTGATCGGCGGGTGAACACGGCCAAGGAGCGGCTGCGCCCTTCCCGCGGTGGCAGCAGGGCCACACCGGAAGCACCGCTATCAGCATTACCGCATCTCGAATGGGACAGCTGCCAATCCCGTCTGCGCGGAAACGGGAACTGTCGGCTCTTTCTCGGCTAGGTTGAAATCTACACCTTAGTACTTGCTAATGCGCATTCAGCCTTCTTCGCCGACCTGATTAGTGGCCATCCGGCACAGCCCTGGATTGACTTAGCTCACGGCAGGCTGGCTCATTTGCCCTTTGAGACGAAAGTCTAAGGGCATGCGCCGCAGCTTTACAGGCGGGTTTGGTAGCGCTACCGTTTCACAGTCGCGTGACCCGGGGGGAGCTGGGGCAAACGTCGCCGACGCCAGTGGTGGATGCTTGCCGGCATCCGTTTCAGCCACACCTTGATTGGAAACGGCTCCCCGCGAAACCCGCAGGGACCATCGGGAGGAGTTCGATGGCGTCTGTCGCGATTGGCGATGTCTACAAGTCGTTCGGAGCCACCCAGATCCTGCACGGCGTCAGCGTCGACATAGAGGACGGCGAGTTCGTCACGCTGGTCGGGCCGTCGGGCTGCGGAAAATCGACGCTTCTGCGGATGATTGCCGGGCTGGAAAAAATCTCCCGCGGCCATATTTCGATCGGCAGCCGTGTCGTCAACGATGTTGCGCCGAAGGAGCGCGACGTGGCCATGGTCTTCCAGAACTACGCGCTCTATCCGCACATGACCGTTGCCGAAAACATGGCGTTCTCGCTCATGCTGAAGGGAGTGGCCAAGGCGGAGAGCGATGCCGGGGTGAAGCGGGCGGCCGAGATCCTCGGGCTGGTGCCGCTTCTGTCGCGTTATCCGCGCCAGCTTTCGGGCGGCCAGCGGCAGCGCGTCGCCATGGGCCGGGCGATCGTGCGCAATCCGCAGGTGTTTTTGTTCGACGAGCCGCTCAGCAACCTTGACGCCAAGCTGAGGGTCCAGATGCGCGCCGAGATCAAGGAACTGCACCAGCGACTGAAGACGACGACGATCTATGTCACGCACGACCAGATCGAGGCCATGACGATGGCCGACAAGATCGTCGTCATGCATGACGGCCTCGTCGAGCAGATCGGGCCGCCGCTCGAGCTCTACGACCGGCCGAACAACCTCTTCGTCGCGAGCTTCATCGGCTCGCCGGCCATGAACCTGCTCAAGGGCACATTCGCCAATGACGGCGCGCCGTCGTCGTTCCGGGGCGCGGGTGGCGTCTCCGTGCCTCTGTCGAAACCACCCGCGATCGGCAACGGCGAAGCCGTCGTGCTCGGCGTTCGGCCCGAGCATCTGCGGCTGGCCGAGGACGGCATTCCGGTCACCGTGGTGGTGATCGAGCCGACCGGCTCGGAAGTGCAGATCATCGGCCGGACCGCGGGCGGAGAGGATATTGTCGCCAATTTCCGCGAACGCCATTCCTTCGCGTCGGGAGAAACCATCCGGTTGTCGGTGGAACCCGGCCCCATTCATCTGTTTCACGGCGAAACGGGCCAGCGGATCGAAGCGGCGCCATAGACCACGCAACGAGGAAACCCACAGGAGGAGACGAGCATGAAGTTCACCAGACGCGACGTGATCCGCACGACCGCCGGCGCGGCCGCCGGAGCCTTGGGCAGCCGCTTCGTCGGCTCGAGCGCCTTCGCCCAGGAGGGCCTCACCTACAAGCCGGAGGAAGGCGCCAAGCTCCGGCTGCTGCGCTGGTCGCCTTTCGTGCAGGGCGACGAGGACCAATGGCTGAAGAATACGAAGCGGTTCACCGAGGCGACGGGCGTGGAGGTGCGCGTCGACAAGGAGAGCTGGGAAGACATCCGGCCCAAGGCGGCCGTCGCCGCCAATGTCGGCTCCGGTCCCGACCTGATGTTCGTCTGGTTCGACGACCCGCACCAATATCCAGACAAGCTGCTCGACGTGACCGAACTCGGCGACCATCTCGGCAAGAAGTATGGCGGCTGGCACGACGGCCCGAAGCAGTATGCGACGCGCGAGGGCAAGTTCCTCGGCCTGCCGCTCGCCACCATCGGCAACGCCATCGTCTATCGCGAAAGCTGGGTGAAGGAGGCCGGCTTCTCGGAATTCCCGAAGGACACGGCGGGTTTCCTCGAGCTCTGCAAGGCGCTCAAGGCAAAGGGCCATCCGGCCGGGTTCACTCATGGCCACGGCGTCGGCGACGGCAACAACTATGCGCATTGGCTGCTATGGAGCCATGGCGGCCAGATGGTCGACGAAGCCGGCAAGGTGACGATCAACAGCCCCGAGACGCTCAAGGCGATCCAGTATGCGCAGGAGCTCTACAAGACCTTCATCCCCGGCACCGAAAGCTGGCTCGACGTCAACAACAACCGCGCCTTCCTGGCCGGCGAAATAAGCGTGATCGCCAACGGCATCTCGGCCTACAACACCGCCAAGGTCAACAAGGACAACGACCCGAAGCTGGCCGAAATAGCCAAGGACATCCGCACCACCAATCTGCCGATCGGTCCGGTCGGGAAATCGGTCGAGCTGTTCCAGGTGACCACGGCCGTCATCTTCAACTACACGCCCTACCCCAACGCGGCCAAAGCCTATCTGCAGTTCATGTTCGAGGACCCGCAGATGTCGGACTGGATCACGTCGTCGGCCGGCTATTGCTGCCAGACGCTGAAGGCTTTCGACAACAATCCGGTGTGGAAGGCCGACCCGAACAATGCCGCTTACGCGAAAGCCTCGGCGACGCTGCGACCCAACGGCTATGCCGGACCCCTCGGCTATGCCTCGGCCGCGACCATGGCCGATTATGTGCTGGTCGACATGTTCGCCAAGGCGGTGACAGGACAGGCGACACCGCAAGAGGCGATGGAAGAGGCCGAAAAGCGCGCCAACCGCTATTATCGCGTCTGATCCTGCCGGGCACCTGAAGCAAGGGTGGCCGCGTCGGGATCTTCCGGGGCACGGAAGGACCACGCGGCCACCACCACTCCACCGCATCTTGCGAGGAATTCGCGCCCATGGCCGTGCCATCCGTTGCCGTTCAGCGGCGTCCGTCGATGCTTTCGCGACTTGCCGAGAGCCGGAACACTCTTGGTCTCGGCTTCATGCTGCCGGCGGCGGCGCTGCTCCTGGTCTTTCTCACCTATCCGCTGGGACTCGGCGTCTGGCTTGGCTTCACCGACACGCGCATCGGTCGGCCCGGCATCTATATCGGCGTCGAGAACTATGAATATCTCTGGAGCGACAGCGTGTTCTGGCTGTCGGTCTTCAACACCGTGCTCTACACGGTCAGCGCTTCGATCCTGAAATTCGTGCTCGGCCTCTGGCTGGCTCTCATCCTCAACGAGAAGCTGCCCTTCAAGTCGTTCTTCCGCGCGGTGGTGCTGCTGCCCTGGGTGGTGCCGACGGTGCTGTCGGCCATCGCCTTCTGGTGGATCTACGACTCGCAGTTCTCGATCCTGTCCTGGGCGCTGCAGCAGATGGGGCTGATCGACCACCGCATTAACTTCCTCGGCGATCCGACCAACGCGCGCGCTTCGGTCATTGCGGCCAATGTCTGGCGCGGCATCCCGTTCGTCGCCATCACGCTGCTTGCCGGCCTGCAGACCATCCCGCAGTCGCTCTATGAAGCCGCCACGCTCGACGGCGCCAGCCGTTGGCAGTTGTTTCGCCATGTGACGCTGCCGCTTTTGACGCCGATCATCGCCATCACCATGACCTTCTCGGTGCTCTTCACCTTCACCGATTTCCAGCTGATCTATGTGCTGACCCGCGGCGGGCCGGTGAACGCCACCCACCTGATGGCGACATTGTCCTTCCAGCGCGGCATTGCCGGCGGCCAGCTCGGCGAAGGCGCGGCAATCGCCGTCGCCATGATCCCCTTCCTGCTGGCGGCAATCCTGTTCAGCTATTTCGGCCTGCAACGGCGCAGGTGGCAGCAAGGCGGCGGAGACTGATATGGCCGCGATCAGAGAAGTCGAGCGCCTGGACACCGACGAAGGCGGCATGGGCTACCTGCAGAGCCTGCCGCGCCGGGTGGTCACGGTCTATCTGCCGCTGCTGGTGTTTCTCATCGTGCTGCTGTTTCCATTCTATTGGATGACGATCACGGCGGTTAAGCCCAATGTCGAGATGACCGATTATGTGAACTACAATCCGTTCTGGGTCGTGCATCCGACGCTGGAGCACATACGCTATTTGCTCCTGGAGACCTCCTATCCCGGCTGGCTGCTCAACACGGTGATCATATCGACGGCGGCCACCTTCCTGTCGCTGGCGGCTGCGGTGCTCGCCGCCTACGCGATCGAGCGGCTGCGGTTTTCCGGCGCCCGGCAGGTCGGCCTTGCCGTCTTCCTCGCCTATCTGGTGCCGCCCTCGATCCTGTTCATCCCGCTGTCGGTGATGGTGTTCAACCTCGGTCTCTACGACACGCCCTTCGCGCTGATCCTCACCTACCCGACCTTCCTGATCCCGTTCTGCACTTGGCTGTTGATGGGCTACTTCCGTTCGATCCCCTTCGAATTGGAGGAATGCGCGTTGATCGACGGCGCCACCCGCTGGCAGATCCTGACCAAGATCGTGCTGCCGCTTTCGGTGCCCGGTCTGATCTCGGCCGGCATATTCGCCTTCACGCTGTCCTGGAACGAATTCATCTACGCGCTGACCTTCATCCAGTCGTCGGAGAAGAAGACGGTGCCAGTCGGCGTGCTCACCGAGCTCGTCCGCTCGGACGTTTATGAATGGGGAGCGCTGATGGCGGGCGCGCTGATCGGCTCGCTTCCGGTGGTGGTGCTTTATTCGTTCTTCGTCGAGCACTACGTCTCATCGATGACGGGCGCGGTAAAGGAATAGCGTCCGCATGCATAACGGCGCCCGCCGCCGCGCTAAAAACTGATCTCCACCGCCGGCGCACTGCGCTTCGCCTCGCCATGAAACACCGCCTCGATGTTGCTGCCGTCGGGGTCGAGCAGGAAGGCGGCGTAGTAGCCGGGGTGGTAGGGGCGCTCGCCCGGGGCGCCGTTGTTCTTGCCGCCGGCGGCGAGGCCCGCGTGGTAGAAGGCGTCGACCATGGCGCGGTCCTTGGCCTGGAAGGCGAGATGGTGACGGCCGGTGAGCACGCCCTGGGCCGCGCGGCTATCGGCGCTGGAAACGAACAGTTCGTCCGCCCAGAAATAATCCTCGGCCTCGCCGCCGATCGGGACGCCCAGCACCTCGAGCACCGCGCCGTAGAAACGCCGGCTCGCCTTGACGTCGCGCACTACCAGATGAAGGTGGTCGATGAGCCGGCCGCGGTAGAGTTGCATGGCGTTTGCCTCCTCCCGATTGCTGCGGCTCAATCTAGAAGGGCCTGATGCGCGGTCAATGTGGGTGCGGAAGACTGCTGACAGTTAGAGAGGGTCGGCGCGAGGCACCCCCCTCTGTCCTACCGGACTGTCCGGTAGGACAGAGGGGGTGTGAAGGAACGCCAGCACAAGGCGATCGGCCAACATCCCCAAAAATCCGGATAAAAAATGCAACCAGATTGTAGGATCGGTGTCTGCCGCGGCGTCCTTCGGACGCAAGCGGCGCGATGGACCTGGAAAAACCGTGCCGCATCAAACAGGATGCCTCAGGGCATGGGAGAAAATCATGAATCCTTCCTATCGTTGGGTCATCGTCGCGGCCGGCGCGCTGATGACCTGTGTGGCGCTCGGCGCGATGTTCTCGCTGGCGATCTTTCTCGAGCCGATGTCGATCGACACCGGCTGGTCGCGCGCCGGCATTTCCAGCGCCATGACGCTGAATTTTCTGGTGATGGGCGTCGGCGGCTTCGCCTGGGGCGCGATCTATGACCGCGTCGGTGCCCGCCCCGTCGTGCTTGCCGGCGCGGTGCTGCTCGGGCTGGCGCTGGTGGTGGCGAGCCGCGCCAACTCGCTGCTGATCTTCCAGCTCAGCTACGGCGTGATCGTCGGGCTGGCGGCCAGCGCGTTCTTCGCGCCGATGATCGCGCTCACCACCGCCTGGTTCGACACCAACCGCAGCCTTGCCGTGTCGCTGGTTTCGGCCGGCATGGGAGTGGCGCCGATGACCATCTCGCCCTTCGCCCGATGGCTGATCTCGGCCTATGACTGGCGGACCGCCATGTTCGACATCGGCGTCATGGCCTGGGTGCTCCTGCTGCCCGCCGTCTTCCTGGTACGCCAGCCGCCGGCGGCCGGCGCGGCGGCCGACGGCGGCATGCCGGCGCGTGCCGCCGACGACCCCGGCATGAGCGTCGGCCAGGCGCTGCGCTCGCCGCAGTTCCTGGTTCTGGGCATGACCTTCTTCGCCTGCTGCGCGGCGCATTCGGGGCCGATCTTCCACATGGTCAGCTATGCGATGGCCTGCGGCGTTGCGCCGATGGCTGCCGTCTCGATCTATAGCGTCGAGGGCCTTGCCGGCCTTGGCGGACGCCTGCTCTACGGCGTGCTCGGCGACCGGCTGGGGGTCAAGCCGGTGCTGATCACCGGCCTTGCCATCCAGGCCGCCGTGATCGCCGCCTATCTCGCGGTCGGCCGGCTCGAGCAGTTCTACGTCCTGGCTGTCATCTTCGGCGCCACCTACGGCGGCGTCATGCCGCTCTATGCGGTGCTGGCACGCGAATATTTCGGGCCGCGCATCATCGGCACGGTGTTCGGCGCCGCCACCATGCTCTCCAGCCTCGGCATGTCGTTCGGCCCGCTCGCCGGCGGCATGATCTACGACGCCTATGCCAGCTATTCCTGGCTGTTCATCGGCTCGGCGCTGGTCGGCCTGGGCGCCGCCGGCATCGCGATCGCCTTTCCGCCGCAGCCAAGCCGGCAGCGGCTGCAGATGGCATAGCGCGATGAATCTCCCTCCTTGAGGGGGAGATGTCGCCGAAGGCAACACAGGGGGTCGCCGCGCGTGAAGCGCCGACCCCTCTCTGTCGCATGGGGTGCCGACGATCCACGCGCCAGGACCTGCCCTGCCGGGCATCTCCCCTCGAGGGTAGATTGCCCGCACCGCCGACGCGAAATCCATTGCCCGATGACGGCGAGTGTGAAACTCTCCGCGCGAGAAGACGCTGCATCTGAATGCCGGCCGGGCCGGCGCGATCCGTGGTCGGGGATATTGCAGTGGACACAGGCCTGGAAGCCGCAGAAACAAGGAATTGGTCCCGCTTGCTGGTCGCGGCCGAGAGCGGCGATGCCGAAGCCTCGCGCGCGGAGCTCGCGGCGGGCGCGGATATCAACCAGACCGATGAAGACGGCTGGTCAAGCCTGCACCTCGCCGCGCATAACGGCCGCACCGCCGTGCTCGAAACCTTGATCGGCCACCCGGCGGTCGACGTGAACTGCAGAAACAAATGGAAGAGCACACCATTGAGCCTGGCGGCGGCCAGGGGTCACCTCGCCTGTATCCGGGCGCTGATGAAGCATCCGCAGATCGATATCGACGCCCGCGCCGACTATTACGGCAGGACGCCGCTCATCGAAGCCGCAAGGAACGGGCATCTAGCTATCGTCAAGCTGCTGGTCGAGCATGGCGCCGACGTCAATCTCGCCGACAAGACGGGACGCAACAGCGCGCTCATCGAGGCGATCAAGGGACGCCACTTCGAAGTCGCGCAATATCTGCTGGAATCCCGCAAGGTGAACTTCCTCAACAAGGACATGCGGCTCAATGCACTGATCTGGGCCGGCAGCACGCGCAACGCCGAGCTCATCGGCAAGCTGGACGCCGCGATCCATCGCTTTTTCGAAGGCAAGTGAAGCGCGGCCGTCAGCTGTTGGAACCGTCAGGCCGGCGGCACCCCTTCGAGAGCTATTATGCGTGTGCGGGCGCAGCGGAATCGGATTTCCTTGAGCCGCGCATATTCCGGCGAGTCGTACCAGGCGGTGAGCGAAGCCATGTCGGGAAACTCGATAATGACCAGGCGGTGCGGTTCCCAGTCGCCCTCGAACACCCTGGTCGCACCGCCCCGCGCCAGATAGTGCCCGCCATAGCGGGCCTCGGTCGCGGGGACTTCGCGCCTGTATTCGTCGAACACGGCCATGTCGGTAATGTCTACATCGGCAATCAGATAGGCGGCCATCGTCGCTCTCCCGTTTCTGATCGTTCCTCCACGATATATTAGTAGACACTCATATTGAAGCTTCAACCCGGCAAAAACGGGCGCAATCGTCGCCGCGGCGCTACCCATGCAGACCGCCGGCAATAGCCCGGAGCGCAGCCAGGCTTTGGCGGGCTCCTCTCGCTTACTGCTTCGCGAGGAAAAGCCAGGCCCTCACCCCGTGCCCGTTCCCGAACGCAGCGTCTCCCTGAGCTCGTCGTCGCGGCGCAGCCGCGCGTCGGAGATCAGCATCACCGGACACGGGCAGCGCTGCAGCACGCCGCTCGTCGTCTCGCCGAAGATGAGCTCCTCGCCCGGCCGCCGCGCCACGCCCATGACGATCAGCGCCACGTTCCTGCCCGCCTGACGTGCAATGGCATCGGCGGCGGCGGCCCTCGAGCGGATGGCCGTCTCGATCTCGACGCCATAACGGTCGGCAAGCGCGACAATGTCCTTCAGCACAGCCTCCCTGCGGCGATGCGAGACGGTGTCGCGCGGTTCGTCGCGACCCGGACGCGCGACATAGAGGACCTTGACCGGCGCGCCGGTGACCGAGGCGACGGCAAACGCAAGTTCCGCGCCGCGGCGTGCATTCGCCGTGCCGTTGACCGGCACCAGGATCCTGCCGGATCCCGGCCCAAGGCGCGGCATCTGCCGGCCGGCGCCGGCCGGCTTCAGCACCAGGCAGAGCGGGCCCTCGAAAGCGCCGGCGACCTCGTTCAGCCGGCGCGAGAAGCCGCCCTTCGCGGTCACCGCTCGGCCGAGGCCGATGAGCAGCATGCCGTAGCCCTTGCGCGCCTCCTTGGCGACCGCCTCGGCGGAGAGCGGAGCGTCGTGCGGGCGGCGCGTGAGTGGGGCTTCATGCGCGGGCTCCTCGTCGGCTTCCTTCGCCGCCTCGCGGCCCTGCTCAGCGCCCTTTTCGATCTCGTCCAGATGCGCCGCCTCGACGGGGTCGGCCTCGCTTTCGCCGCTTGTACGGAGCACGGTCGTCGGCTTGCCGGCTCCGATGACACCGGCGAGGTAGGCGGCGAAGCGGCCGACGACGCCCTCGTCGACCACCACCAGCAGCCGCTCCAGATTGGTGATGAAGCCGCGCTGGTCGACCTCCTCGCGCTCCAGCCTTTTCTTTTCCGCCTCCCCCATCGGCAGCCGCCCCAGCGCCCAGCGCAGCGTCGGCGGCATGACCAAGGTGGTTATGACGGCCATGGTGACGATCATGGTGAAAAGCGTGTGCGAGATCACGCCGATCGACAGACCGATCGAGGCGACGATGACCTCGGTCGAGCCCCGCGCATTCATGCCGCAGCCGACGGCGATGCCCTCGCTGCGGCTCATGCCCGCGGCCTCCGCGCCGATGAAGGCGCCGCCGAACTTGCCGAGGCTGGCGATCGCCACCAGCGCCACGGTGAGCAGTGCAAGCTCGGGATCGACGAGCACTGTCAGGTCGGCCGAGAGACCGGCGACGCCGAAGAACACCGGCATGAAGAGTGCCGTGATCACGCCGCGCAATTGCCCCTCGATGTGGCGCGACAGGATCGGCGACTCGCCGACCAATATGCCGGCGACGAAGGCACCAAGCACCGTATGCACGCCGATCAGGTCGGTGACCAGCGCCATGCCGCCCATGATGGCGAGGATGACGGTGACCACCGCGTATTCCGAGCGGAAGGTGTCGTTGGTCCAGCGGATGGCGTCGAAGACGATGCGGCGGCCGAGCGTGAAGGAAAAGGCCATGAAGGCGGCGACGCCGGCGAGCGTGAAAGCGAGGCTGGCGAGCTCGATGCGGCCATGCGTGGCGATGCCGATGGTGATGGCGATGATCACCCAGCCGATCGTGTCCTCGATGATGGCCGAGGAGACGATGATCTGGCCGAGGTCGCGGCGCATGAAGTTCATCTCGCGCACCACCATGGCGACGATCTTGACCGAGGAGATCGAAAGCGCGGTGCCGAGGAACAGGCCGGAGACGATGCGCTCGCTGCCGGTGGCGAGCAGCGAGGCCGGCATGAACTGCGCCGCCACGAAGCCGAGCGCGAAGGGCACGGCGACGCCGGTGGCGGAGATGGAAAAGCACGCGCGGCCGACCCGGCGCACCAGCCTCAGGTCCGTCTCCATGCCGGTCAGCAGCAGAAGCATCAGCACGCCGAACTGGGCGATGGCGTTGATCATCGACTTCTGCGCGGCATCGCCGGCAAAGACCAGCCGCTCGGCCGCGGGCCACAGCCAGCCGAGCAGCGAGGGCCCGAGCAGGATGCCGCCGATCAGCTGTCCCATCACCGCCGGCTGGCCGAGGCGCTCCAGCAATTCGCCGATGCCTCGGCCGACGACGAGCAGCAAAATGACTTCGAGAACGAAGATGCCTTCGCTCGACATGCCGGTTTTTTCGGCGGCGAAGGCGGCGGCCGGCATCGATGCAAGCGCCGCCGCGGCAAGCGCGAGAGAAACCGGCCGGCGCCGGTTGGGCATGAAGGACAATTGCCGCACCCCTCGATTATCCTCGCCATAACGGTTTCGCACATGCATCGGTTGCACGGCGGTGGAACTGCCACTCTCTCCCGTTGTGGGGGCGGTGTCCGGCAGGACGGAGGGGGCGCCGTGGAGGACCAACGTCGATTCAACCTATCTCCAAAGCAGGCCACTTTTAACCGTGATGGAGGTGCCTGCAAGGGCTGGGATGCCGGCGGGACAGCGCCTCCTCTACCCTGCCGGACATCCTCCTCACAGGCGCGGAGGGATCGGGCAGTTCCGGCTCCGCCCGCCTCTCTCAAGCAGCTTCGACGTCGCGTACAATTCGATTCAAATGCTGCCGCCCATCTTTGCTTGTCGGTAAAGCGACTCACGCATGGTCGCGGCACGGCGGGGCAATAAGGAGAAGCTAATGAAAAGCGACTTTGCCGCCGCCCACCTGCACCTCGACAGGGCCTGCCATTATCTGCGCGGCGACGACGAGACCAGCCGCACGGCGCTTGCGGCGCTCGACCTTGTGATCGAGGCGGTCGCGACCGCCCTCTATGCCCGGCCCGAGGCCGAAGTGGTGCCGTTTCCGATATCAGCCGCTCAGCGATAGGAAGCATCCATGACCGGCGGCCGGCAATGATGATTAACGGCCGATCAGATCGGTCATCGCCTCGATGACCTTGCCGGCCGCCGCCCCCGTCGCCGACCGATCATTGACGATGATCGAGATGCGAAACGGAATGTCGAACTGGATTGGCCTGAGTGCCAGTCCGAACTCGGAATAGAAGCCCGCAGTGAACGGATCGACCACAGCCAGCGAAGGGCCCCCCCTGACCAGCGCGCAGGCCAAGAACGACTGGAAGATGTCGGCGACGGTGTTGGCCGCGGTCACTTCGAGTAGCCTCGCGCCGTCGCGGCTGCGCCGGAAATAGAGCTCGCCCAGCGACACGAAAGGATAGCGGGAAAAATCCTCCAGCCGGACGCCTTCGCTCTCGGCGAGCGGATGCTTCTGGTCCATGACACAGACGCTATTGCGTTCGAAAGTGGCGACGCATTTGGCGTCCAGGAAAGAAACGCCCGCGTCCACCAGGCCGACGTCGGTCAGGCGCGAGGCGACGGAGGAGACGATCTCCGTCGAGCTGCGCACCGCGATGGTGGTCCTTGCCTCCGGAAAGCGCGTCCGAAGCTGCTGGATCGCATCCGGCACGATCTTGAAGGACATCGCCGCCAGCGTCCCGATCCGCACGACGCCGCGCTTCAGTTCCCTGATCTCCTGCGCCGCCATCATGAGGTTGCGCGCGCCATGAAACGTCTTGCCGACCTCGCCGTAGAACAGCAGGCCCTGCTCGGTCGGAACGAGCCGACCGTGCGAGCGATCGAACAGGCTGAGGCCGGTATCGATCTCCAGCTCCTGCAGCAGCCGGCTGACGCTCGGCTGCGAGACGTTGAGCGCGATCGCAGCGCCCGACACGGAGCCGGCCACCATCGTTGCCTCGAAGGCCTCCAGTTGACGAACGCTGAGCCCGGAAAAACGCATCTCTTCCTCCCGGTATAGGATTAGCACATACCGGACCAAAATCTTGATCTTTGATTTCGCTGCGTTTCGGGCCCTAGCTGCAAGCTTGGCAGAAACTGACGGAGCCGTCGTGAAGCGAGCCAATGTCATCTTCATCTGTGCCGACCAGATGCGCTACGACGCGCTCTCGGTCACCGGCAACCGCGTCGCCCATACCGCAAACATCGACCGCATCGCCGCGCGCGGCGCAACCTTCCATCGGCACTTCACGCCTAACCAGATTTGCTCGCCAAGCCGAGCGACCATGGCAACAGGGCTCTATCCACGCCATCACGGATTGTGGCGCAATGGCGTGGCGCTCGACGATCGGCTCCCTAATCTGTGGCAGGCGCTGTCGCTTGCCGGATACGCCACAAAAGGCGTCGGAAAGCTGCACTTTCAGCCACTGCTCGCGCCCGTCGAACGCGACATGCCGGAATCGCTTGCCTATTGGGAAAGGCCGGGCTGCGAGGACTGGCACGGTCCCTATTTCGGCTTCGATGCCGTCGACCTCGTCATGGGCGAAGCCAACGAAGCCACTCGCGCCGGCCACTACGCCGCCTGGCTCAAGCGCAACCACCCCGAAGTGGTGGACCTCTACGAGCCCGACGCCAGTCCCGACAGCCGGGCGCAGGATCTGAACGAAGTCTGGAAAAGCGCGGTGCCGCCCGAGTTGCACTACACCAGTTGGATCGCGGATCGGGCGATCGACTTCATCGAGCGCCAGGGCAAGCAGGCAGAGCCGTTCGGCCTGTTCGTCTCGTTTCCGGACCCGCACCACCCCTTCGCCCCGCCCCGGCCCTATTGCGACCTGTTCCGACCGGAGCAAATGCCCACGCCGACCATCCGGGCGGGCGAGTTGGAGCGGATGCCGGCCTATCTCGGCGAAGGCGACGATCCGACGAAAGTGCCCTACATCGCCTCCGGCGAGCAGCCGCGCGAGCAGGGCTTCCTCCTGCGCACCGACGATATCTCCGACGAAACGCTGGCCATCGCAATCGCCCACACGCATGGCATGATCCAGATGATCGACGATGCCGTCGGGCGGCTGCTCGCGGCCCTGGACGACGTTGGCGTGCTCGATGACAGCTTCCTGCTGTTTACCGCCGATCATGGCGAGTTGCTCGGCGACCACGGGCTGCTGCGCAAGGGGCCGCCGCCCTACCGACAACTGCTGCAGGTCCCGCTGGTCCTTAGCGGTCCAGGCATCCGCGCCGGAACAAGCCTCGATGCGCTGACCAGCCACCTCGACCTGTTCGCGACCATCGCATCGCTGCTCGGCCTGCCGGCGCCCGCGACCGACGGCACCGATCTCAAGCCGCTGATCGACGGCCGGGTCGCCGACGTCCGCGACTTCCTGTTCGGTGAATATCATCCGCGACGTGACCCCTGCCTCTACAACCAGTCGATCATCTCCAAGGAGTGGCGGTTCACCCGCTATCCCAACCAGCCGGCCTGGGGGGAGCTGTTCGATCTTCGCGAAGACCCCTGGGAGCACTGGAACCTATTTCCCGAGCGAGCACTCGGCGCGCAGGCGCGCGCGCTGAGCGCGGTTCTCGACCGGCGGCTGCCGCCACAGCCGCTGATGGTCAACGAAGTCCTTGGCGCCTACTGAACCAATGGGAGAATGACATGAACGACAGAAGCGTCTTCTCGAGCCTGGACAGCATGAACCGCCGCAGCTTCATCAAGACGGCCGCTGCGGCTGCCTTCGCCACGGCGGCGTTTCCACATACCGGCCTTGCCGAGGCGCCGCGCAAGGGCGGCGCGCTGCGCCTTGGCCTCAACGGCGGCAGCTCCGCCGACACGCTGGACCCGACGCAACTGATCGGCACTTTTTCCATCAACGTGTCGCGGCAGGTCTACAACACGCTGGTGGAGATCGGCGATGACGGCAAGCCGGCGCCGGAGCTCGCGGCAAGCTGGGAAGCCAGCGACGGCAACAAGCGCTGGATCCTCAATCTCAGGCCGGGCGTGCAGTTTCACAACGGCAAGACGTTTGACGCCGACGACGTCAAATACTCGCTTGGCCTGCATATCGGCGACAAGACCAAGTCGAAGGCCAAAGGGCTGGTCGCCGACGTCGCGGAAGTGCGGGCCATCTCGCCGACGCAAGTCGAGATCCTGCTCAAATCGCCAAATCCCGACATGGATTATGTGCTGTCGGATCTGCATTTCGCCATGGTGCCGGCGGGCTTCGCCGACTGGTCGAAAGCGATCGGAACCGGTCCGTTCAAGCTCACCGCCTTCCAGCCCGGCGTGCACGCCACGGCCGCCCGCAACGAGACCTACTGGCGCAGCGATCGCGGCCATGTCGATACGGTCGAGTCGGTGGTGATCAACGACGCCGCGGCACGCGTCTCGGCTCTTCAAGGCGGCTCGGTGCACATCGTCAACGGCATCGACTACAAGATCGCTCCACTGCTCAAGAAGGACCCGCGCGCCTATTTGCTGGTCACCGAAGGCAAGCAGCATTTCTCGCTGCCGATGGACGCCACGAAGGAGCCGTTCAACAACCCCGATGTCGTGCTGGCGCTCAAGCACGCGCTCGACCGTGAGCAGATGGTGAAGCTGCTGATGGCCGGCTTCGGACGGGTGGGCAACGACCATCCGATCGCTGCCAGCGATCCGAGCTTCAATCCGAACATCGCGCAGCGCGGCTACGATCCGGACAAGGCCCGTTTTCACCTCAAGAGGGCCGGCAAGAGCGATCTTAGGCTCGAGCTGCACGCCGCCCCCGTGGCGTTCGAGCAGGCGGTCAACACGGCCGAGCTTTTCGCGCAATCGGCCAAGCTCGCCGGCATCACCATCAGCGTCAAGCGCGAGCCCGATGACGGCTACTGGAGCGACGTGTGGCTGAAGAAGCCATGGGTGGCTTCCTTCTGGGCCGGGCGGCCGTCGGCGAGCATGATGTTCTCCTCAGTCTACGCCTCGAGCGCGCCGTGGAACGAGACGCATTGGAAGAACGGCAGCTTCGACAGACGACTGACGGAGTCGCGCTCATTGGCCGATCCGGCAAAACGCCGCGAGGTCTATTTCGAGCTGCAGCAGATGATCCATGACGAGTGCCCGACCATCATCCCGGCCTTCGCCAGCTGGATCGACGCGGCGCGCCAGGAGGTGAAGGGATTCGTTCCCAATCCCAACTTCCTGCTCAGCGATCATCGCGTGGCCGAACGGGTCTGGCTGAGCGCATAAGATCTTCCGCCGGAGCGCGTCGGCAGGAACATTTCTGCCGGCCCCACATTGTGCTATATGGGGTGTGGCCGGCTCAATCGGCCGGCCACGGCGGGAGGCACGTGGCAAGGGGATGTCGCAGGTCCAGACCGTAAAGCCAGCCGAAGCAGCGGCGCCGCCAAGGGGCTCCGATGCATTCGCGCTGAAGCTCACTTCCTCCGAATTCGCAACCACCATGTCGCATTTCCACCGCGCCGAGATCGCGCGCATGGCGGGCTGGCGCGACCGGCTCGACCGCACCAGCAATTGGGCGATCACCGTGGTGGCGGCGATGCTGTCCGTATCGCTGTCGACGCCCTCGGCGCATCACGGCGTGCTGCTCTTCGCCATGCTGCTCATCACGCTGCTTCTATGGATCGAAGCGCGGCGCTACCGGTTCTTCGACGTCTATCGGGCGCGGGTGCGTCAGTTCGAGCGCTATTACTTCGCGCAGATTTTTTCGCCGCAGCCGGACTTCGCCTCCAACTGGCTGGCCATCCTCGGCGAAGGCCTGCGCTCGCCGCGCTTCCTCATCTCGCAGCGCGCGGCACTGGTCCGGAGGCTGCGCCGAAACTACGTCTTCATGTATACGATCCTGATGCTTGCCTGGGTCTTGAAGATCACCACGCCCAGCCTGCAGCGCGAAGGCTCGCCGATCGGCTTCAGCGCCTCGCTGCTCGACACCTTTCGCGTGGCGACGCTCGGTCCCATCCCCGGCGTCGTGGTGGTCTGCGGCGTCGTCGTATTCTATCTCGCGATGCTTGCCGCCGCCTTCCTGATGCGCGCCGACGACGGCGAACTGTCGTTCGGCGACGTGCATGTGTAAGCCTGGGGCGGCGGCCCTTGGTCTTTCTGGCAGCCCGCCGTTTCCACGCGCTCACAATCCCGGTGGCCTGACGAAACCGTCGGTGAGACGCGCCAGCGCTTTCGCCACGGCGAGCAGCTTCATGTCCGAATGGCGGCGGCCGACCAGCTGGGCGCCGATCGGCAGGCCCTCCCGGTCGACACCGATCGGAATGACGGCGGCCGGATGCCCGGTCAGGTTGAAGCGGCAGGCGTGGCTGAGCCCGCTCCAGTAGGGCGTCTCGATGCCGTCGACGGGGATCGGCGCACCCATTTCGCGGTGGCGGAAGGCCGTGCACATCATCGCCGGACAGACCAGCACGTCCCACCCGTCGAAGAAGCGCTCCCAGGCAGCGATGAATTCATCGCGCCGGTTGAGCGCCTCGAGATAGGCGGCCAGCGAGGGCGAGGTTTCGCGCGGCTGCCGGAAGACCTGCGAATACCAGGTGATGAGATCGGAAAACAGCGCCCGCTCGGCCGCGAAATCGTGCTGCGGCAATGCCTGCCCTACCCGCGCGCCGCCGACCTCGATGGCGCCCGCGAAGCCGGCGATCGCGTCGGCGATGTCGAGCGCCGTCGGCACTCCGGGAAATTCAGGCGCGAAGGCAACCCTGAGCGTCCCCAGCGGCGGCTCCGGCGCCTCGTCCGTCGCCACCGGCGGCACTTCGGTGTCGAGACCGTCGGCCCCGGCGATGATGCGGTGCGCCAGGATGAGATCGTCGACGTCGCGGGCCAAAGGCCCGATGTCGAACAGCAGGCGGAAGCTGCGCGGCAGGTCGGGCGGATCGGCGTAGCTGCCGGTGATCGGCACCGTCGCCTGCGTCGGCTTGAAGCCATAGAC